>JBARUM010000680.1:0-6468 GCA_049645725.1 Maribacter sp. | reverse complement strand
CCACAAGAAGGTCTGTGGGTGAGGTGTTCTATTATACAAATGCGCTTTAATCTCGATGTATGCCTTGTCTGGATGCAAAGTAAAACCCGCCATACCCTTAGTGCGGAACATACGTTCCAACTCACTTACCCAAACTGTTTTACTGCCATCTTCATTATCCTCAATATAATAATCCGTTGGATCATAAGTACTTGGTCTATGATGTTGCGGCCAATTAAATTCGATTCCTCCAGAAATCCACGGCCCCGTTAATCCCACTAGTGCAGGTTTTATAACATGATTGTAATAGACAAAATCTCGTTTTCTGATTTTATCATAAGCCCTCTGAATTCTTCCACCCAATGCAGGTAGTATCATCAATTTGATATAATCGTTCTCGATAAAAATGACATCCCATTCCTTGTCTATCTTCTCATCGCTTATTTTTTCAATAACAGGATGCGGATATACGGCACCACTACTTGCCTGATATACCCTTTTATCCAAAAAAACAGGATACTTTTCCGGTTTACCGACTTCATAGGTAGGTATAACCACTTTTTCTTTCCAAGCTTTAACTATACTCATCTCTAATTCCATTTTGTTCGATACCACTATCGAACCCTTTAAACATAATTTCTTAATATCTAAACAAACTTTTAATTTCCCTAGGTTCTAACTGAACCTTAGGGTTGAATTTTTCGCTAGCAACATATTTTTTTAGACTATATAATAATTGTCTTGCCTCCGGTCTCTTTTCTAAATTGGAATGCAAATCAACACCAGAAACCAATAATTTTCCTTTACCCACCTTAACTTCAAAAAGGAGGGCTGTTCTACGATTCTCGAACCAATCATCTACAATACGGACAATAGGATTTAAGTCTGGCGTAAATTGATCTAAAACAATAGCGTTTGAATGACTCATAGCGTCCCACCACTGCCAATTGCTATGATACTCCGTTGGAAATTCCGCAAATGCAGGATGTTCAGGATTGGTAAGGATACCCAAGGTGTGTGGTTTTTGACCTTTGGTCCACGAAGTATTCCAAAAAATACTTGAAAAGCCAACACCTATATCACCTCCTTTTTCTGCGGCAATACCACCTTTGGTAATATTAAGCAAAACCTTACCTCCGTTATTCAAATAGTTAACGGTGCTTGAGTCGAATTTGTCTACGACCAGAAAATCTTCAACATTCTTTATTGATTCGTTTTCAGAAGGATACACCCATACGTCCCAACTGTTTTTATTTTCACCGACGTATACGGTAAGTTTTAGTTTTTGAGGAGTTTTGGCCGCATTCAAGGCAACCGAAATTTTACCAAGACCAAATCCATTACCAATAGGAATATCCGTTTTTAAAAATTCACCTTTGGTAAAAGAATTTCCCTTTATATCCGTAAGCTCCCAGGTTGGGGTTACATTTTTCAAAGGATTTTCACCATAATGTGCAATTTCTATAAAGGCTTTTAGCGTTTCATTATTCAAGAAAATACGTTTAGCCAATCTCGCTAGTGGTACCGTTTCAGAATTGAACTCCCTGAACTCACTAGGGGTCATATATCCCTTCTGTTCCCAAAAGGCATCCAATACCCCTACAAGTGCCGTGCCCTGACCTGGAAAATCATGTAAGTCTAGCAACTGAAAACCTGCCATATCCTTGGTTCGTAAGCCAGCTTCTATATCTGCCTTATAACATAAAACCTGTAGTTTCCCTGACGCCATTACTAGACTATCCGCCAAATGACCGAGGTGATTATCTTCTAGTGTCTCTTTGAAAATTTCAAAATTCTTTGGTTTTAAAACCCCGGTATACTTGGCCATTTCCTTAAAATTAGGATAGACGCACCATTGCCCCATTTCATGACTCACATACGGCATTGGGGTTTCTTCAATCAATTTTTTATAATCGAATTCGGTTTGCGGTGGCTCCGCATTTATAATACTGTTCAATTCTTGCGCCCAACCCTGTATGCGTGGTCCTTTATGGTTGTAGTAATCTAAATTATCCAACAAAGGCCATCCAGCACCGCTAGTGTATAATCGTCGCTTATCCAACTTTTTAAAATGTGACACAAAACTTTCAAGATATTGGGCGTGGTTTTCCCCTGAAGGTTCGTTACCATAAGCCATAAGTATAAATGAAGGGTGGTTGCCATAGGTATCCAAAATATCCTGAGCTTCCTCATACAACCATTTGTCTATTGGTTTACCATTACCTATTGTTGCCCATGCCGATGCTTCTACCTGAATGTAAACACCCAATTCATCTGCAGCTTTGAAAGCCGCTTCTGGAGGACAGTACGAATGAAACCGCATATGGTTTAGACCATGATCCTGTATCGTTTTTAAAATACGCTTCCATTCCGCCACATCTGTAGGCGGGTATCCAGTAAGAGGAAAAATAGAGCACTCTAATGTTCCGCGCAAATAAACAGGTCTACCGTTAATAGCAAAACGTTTGCCGTCCACTTTAAAATCTCGCATGCCAAAAGTGATTTCCTTCTGAACGGTTCCCAAATCAGATTCCAGTCGCAATTGCATGGTATACAGATTGGGGTGAAACTCATCCCATAATAAAAGGGAGTTTCCCATAGGGTAGTCCATTTCAAAATTACCTCTCGTATCAATTTCAACTTCCTTAACAAGTTCCGACAGTTTTTTTGCACTTGCTGTTTCCCTCACATTTAGTGCAATTGTAGCTTTTTGTGTGATACCGGAAACATTTGCGAGCGTACCCTTAACGTGGACCGTTTTATCATTAACATTTGGATAGAGTTGTACATTTTCAAAGGTGATTGGTGGCGAAGCGGTTAACATGATATCACCTACAATTCCGTTCCAATTCGTCTGGGTATTATCTGAAATGCTATGGGCATCTACTCCCGGGTCAATATCCTTAACCCTGTTGTCTATACGTAAAGTAATCATGTGTTCACCAGGTGTTAAATATTCAGATAAGTGATAATCGTGTGGGGTTCCCAAGCTATTCTGCATACCCACCTTTTGATTATCCACCCACAAAGTGGTTTCCCAATGCGGTCGTTCCAATTTCAAATTGATATATTGATTTTGCCACGATGGGGGAATGGTCACTTTTTTTTGATACCAAGCGGGGCCGGTATATACTTTATTCGGACTTAACCAAAAGGAGATTTTAACATTACCCGGTTCGCGGTATTTTGCATATTTAGGGTCTTTATACCAAAGACTATCGTTCCACATACTCCCGGTCCAATGTGTATTTACCGTTATATCCTCACCCTTACTATTTTCTGCCATGGAGCCCGGTAATTCAATGGTATCCTCTAAACCATCGGCAAACCATTTTTGGGAAATACCATGATCCAGTGAATCTATTTTAAATGCCCATACACCAGATAGGTCAATAGATAGCTTTTCATCCTTCTTACAGGAATTTAGTGCAAGAAATGTGCTAGCTAAACATAGCACCGTTAGGGAGCTTAGATATTTCATCAATTCGTTTTATTCTATTCTTTTGGTTGTGTTTTAAAATATTCAAAAATGGCATCGGCAACGAACTGATGCCCCTTTTGATTGATATGGTTGTTCTGAGACATGTAGCCTATTAATTGCTCCGTAGCATTCAATTTTCTAAAAATTGCATAACTGTCCACTAAACCCACATTGTATTTCTTTGCTAATGCTCTAACCTGTTCGCTATGTTTTGCCAAAGGTGTTTCATCAGCAGTTATATCTTCTTTTAAATCTGGGGTTGGAGTAAGCAGGATAATTTTTGTCCCATAGGTCATAGCTTCCTCTATCATCTGCTCCCAAGCTATTTTTGCGCGTTCTAGACCGATATCCCTATCATTCAAGGCATAATCTATGAACAGTACATCTGGTTTATAAATCAGCACCTCGTCTTTAAATCTTTTCGCACCTTGTTCGGCCTGTTCCCCTCCTATGGAAGTGGTTATGGTGTTTACCACCGAATAGGGATAATAATCGTTTACTTTTTTCAAGGTTCTATAGGGATAAGAATTCAATCTATCCAAAACACCTTTTGTGGTATATCCAGTAGGTACGGAATGCCCATGAAACACCAAATTAATGGTCCGGTTATTAGGCCATTTAGCTTTCAGTTCCTGTTTAAGGGAATCTAGATAATAGATAACTATTTCTTTCTTTGTTAGTGAATCGCCTATTTCCTGAGCGCAAGTAGTATAAGAACCCAAAAGAATAATAAGCCCAAAAATTATATGTCGTTTAAATGTGGGTGTCATTTTTTATATCGCTTACTTATTCTTTAGTTAGTTCCAATTCAATTTCTTCTAAACTTTTGCCTTTAGTTTCTGGTAATTTGCCCCGAATAAATAAAAACCCTAGAACACAAATAAAACTATATACCCAAAATGTACCAGAGGCTCCTAACGCATTATTTAATATCGGGAATGTAAAAGTCAATATAAAAGATGCGACCCATAGCGCAAAAGTTGCAATGGACATGGCCACACCCCTGATTTTATTTGGGAATATCTCTGACAATACCACCCAGGTTATGGGCGCTAAAGACATGGAGTAAATGGCTATTGCGGTGATGACCAAAAGTAATACCGGCCATCCGGTAAACTGCATATAATAGGCACCTCCCAAAATGGCATATACTACGCCCAAGCCTATTGAACCAAAGAGCATTAATTTTCTACGTCCCCAGCTATCTACCGTCCGCATTGCGACCAATGTAAATATTAAGTTTACGCTACCCGTGATCACAATATTGAACAACATATCGCCCACACTGTAACCCGCAGCTGTGAATATTTCCTCGGCATAATTGAAAATGATATTGATACCACACCATTGCTGAAATATTGCTAGAACTATACCTAGGATTACAATCGGCTTGATCTTGGGGTTCTTAAAATCTGAAAAATTAATTTTGGAAGCATTACTTTCCCTTAAAGTTAATTCGATACCTTTTAGTTCTTCTTCGGCATACGCCTCACCTCCAATTTTCGCCAACACCTTCTCAGCCGCCTTTGGTTCATTTATTCTTACCAGAAACCTAGGGCTTTTGGGTACTATGAACATTAAAATAAAAAAAAGGGATGCCGGTATAAGTTCTGCCCAAAACATCCATCGCCATCCTGTTTGACCGTTCCATGAGGCTAGTATAGCGTCCGACGAGAAACTTTCCGGAATCGCTTCAGCAATAAAAAAGTTAGTAATTTGAGCAGCTAAAATTCCTATTACCAGTGTAAGTTGATTAATGGCCACAAACTGACCTCTATATTTGGCCGGAGCAATTTCCGCAATGTACATGGGAGATAAAGTAGATGCTAAACCAATTCCTAACCCGCCTATAAGACGATAAATTATAAATGGCGTAAACTCATTTGCATACCCTGTGCCAAAAGCTGAAATTATAAATAGGGCTGCTGCAAGAATAAGAGGTAATTTTCTTCCAAATTTATCAGCGACAAAGCCTGAAATGACCGCCCCGAAAATACAACCCACTAAGGCACTACTCATTGCCCAACCTTGAAGTGTTGGTTCCGAACTTATATTAAAAAGGAGTTCGTAGAATGGTTTTGCACCCCCAATTACTACCCAGTCATAACCAAAAAGAAAACCGCCCATAGCCGACACTAGCGCTAAAAAAAGGAGGTACGTAAAATTAAATTTAGTTTTAGCCATTCTCTTTCGGTTAATGTTTAATCTTTGGTTAAACTACTGTTGTACCAGTCATCGTTGGGTTTAAAATCTTTATTCAAAAAATCTTTTCGTTGCTGTTCTAACCTTGGAAGCATCTCTGTTTTCCTACTTTTTTGTTGTTCTGCTGCCATATCCTGGTCATATTTTGGGTACGGATGAGGGGTTTTGGCGTCAACGCCTGTTAAATATGCGTCTAGCTCACTTCTTAAACTTCGAGCTATTTCTGCTTTTTCTTTTATAATATTATTTTCTTCTCCAACATCCTCTTTTAGGTGGTAAAGCTCATCATGTCCATCCTCCCAATAATGGATTAGTTTATAATTTCCCCTACGTATTATACTAACGGGGTCGCCTCCTTGATTACCATAATGTGGATAGTGCCAAAATAAAGGACGTTCACTTAAAGATTTTCCTTCTAACAACGGCACCAAACTCACGCCATCAATAATTTGATTCGGGTCTTTTTTAACCCCGACCAAATCTAAAAGTGTAGGATACAGGTCTATCCCAGAAACTGGGTATTCAACGGATTTAGGAGTGTTTTCCATCATAGGGGCCTTAATTAGGTAAGGCTCCCTAATACCACCTTCCCATTGGTATCCTTTACCTCCCCTAAGCGGAAAGTTGCTGGTAGAAAATGCATCACCACTTGCCACTCCACCATTATCCGATGTGAACAAGATGAGTGTGTTATCCTCTAATCCAAGTTTTTTCAATCGTTCTAAAACAACACCAACAGCATCATCCATTGATTCTACTAGGCCTGCATAAACAGGATTGTCCTGTACTGTTCTAATGGGTAACCT
>JBARUM010000679.1:0-2476 GCA_049645725.1 Maribacter sp. | reverse complement strand
AATCTCAACCACTAAAGGAAATATAGATGCGTTGGACGAGAAAAATGATTTCCCCAAAGAAAGAGCCTATCTGTCAACCCTTGGAAATAAAATAAAAACATTTTTTGGCTTTGAAAATGACGCAATTGTACTATCCAATGCCTGCGTGTCCGGAGTTTTGGCGGTTGCAGTCGCAAAACGGCTTATTCTGCAAGGAACATACGACCATATTTTAGTTGCCGGAGGAGACTTGGTAACCCAATTCATATTATCCGGATTCAATGCTTTCCAGGCCTTAAGTGATCAGCCCTGTAGGCCCTACTGTAAAACCCGCTCAGGTATTAATATTGGAGAAGTGGCGACAAGTGCATTGATAACAAAAAATGATGAAGAGCTAGCTCCAGAGTCCGTAAGGATAGTTGGAGAAGCTTCCTGCAATGATGCCAATCATATTTCGGGACCTTCAAGAACAGGAGAAGGGCTTTACAGAAGCATTCATTCGGCCTTAAAGCAATCCGAATTAGCACCTTCAGATATCGATTATATTTCGGCCCACGGGACAGCTACCCTTTTTAATGATGAGATGGAAGCCATAGCATTTAATAGAGCTATGTTAGAAAATACACCCATAAATAGCCTTAAAGGTTATTTTGGGCATACCCTTGGTGCATCGGGACTTTTAGAAACAATAATTGGAATGCATTCTCTACATCAAAACACGTTGTTCGCTTCAAAGGGGTTTCAGGAGTTGGGTGTTTCTATGCCTCTTAACGTCATTGAAAAAACAACTAAAAGAAACATCCATACCTTCCTAAAAACGGCATCAGGCTTTGGCGGTTGTAATACGGCCGTTATTTTCCAAGAAGTTTAATAGAATCGTATTAAATTCGCCACTGAAAAATTGAATAAGAAAAAGTAAATGTCAAAAAAGAACATAAAAGCTATAGATGCGTTGCAAGAAGCGCAGAAAATTGCTTTTGCGCCTTTTGTATTTCAAACCACTGTTTCTCTTAAAAAACTAGGAGCTTTTGATTATATTTTTGGCAACAATGCCAAAGGTGGGGTTACGCTTAAGGAGATTTCTACAGCCTTGTCCATTAGCGAATATGGACTTAGCGTATTACTGGAAATAGCTGAAAGTGCGGATATTGTAAGTAAAGATGATGATGGCAAGTACGAACTCACAAAGATTGGTTATTTCTTGAGCTACAATCCTATGACCGAAGTGAATATTAATTTCACTCACGACGTTTGTTATCAAGGTCTTTTTTACTTGAATGATGCCATTAAGGAAGGAAAGCCTTCCGGCCTTAAAGAATTTGGAGATTGGAAGACCATATATGAAGGTCTCTCACAGTTAAAGCCGCAAGTACAAAAATCATGGTTTGCTTTTGACCATTTCTACTCCGATGGTATTTTTGAGGAAGCGCTTAAAATAGTTTTCAGAAACGAGCCTAAACTTCTCTTTGACATTGGAGGTAATACTGGAAAATTTGCGCTACAATGTTGTAGTTATGATCCCGATATTAATATTCGGATATTTGACTTACCCGGACAACTTAAAAAGGCGTTGGAAAACACTTCTAATCAAGGTTATGGTGATAGGGTAAGTGGAACGGAGATTGATTGGCTATCCAAAAACCCATTAATCCCCAAGGGTGCGGACACCATATGGATGAGTCAATTTCTGGACTGTTTCTCCAAGGATGAGATTCTTAAAATTCTTACTACCGCGGTCAGCTCGATGAATTACACTACGGAATTAATTATTATAGAGACCTATACCGATCGTCAAAAGTTTGGAAACGCAAAATTTACGCTAGAAGCAACTTCTTTATACTTTACCGCACTGGCCAACGGAAACAGCAAAATGTACAAAGCTACCGAACTTATTGATTTGATAAATGAAGCAGGGTTGGAGGTCAAAGAGGATATAAATTTGGGCGAATTCCATACCTTGTTTGTTTGTAAAAAGAAATAATATATTTGGAAAACCCGTATTACATACAGGATTTTTGCCACATCAAAGAAGGGGATATTTCAATAAACGGTACTTCCGTTTTTGAATGTTCCGAAACTGATTTTAAAGCTGTTGTAAAATCGGCTTACATAAAACTGGCGATAGACTACTCCAAATTCTTTAAGATGGATAATCTGAGTAAGCTAGCATTTCTAGCAGCAAACCAACTTCTTAAAAACGAAGAGGAAAAGAACATGGCCTTGGTATTTTCCAACAGGTCGTCCAGCTTGGATACAGACCGTAAACATCAAGAATCCATACAAGATACCACACAGTATTATCCCAGTCCATCGGTTTTCGTATACACCTTACCCAATATTTGTTTAGGAGAAATTAGCATCAAACACCAGCTTTTTTCGGAGAATAGTTTTTTTATATTTGAGCAGTTTTCTCCAACCATTTTACACGCGTACGTAACAGAACTATTACAAAGCGAAAAAGCTGAAAAAGCGCTTTGCGGATGGGTAGATGTGGATA
>JBARUM010000678.1:0-4054 GCA_049645725.1 Maribacter sp. | reverse complement strand
GTCCTATTATTCTGCGCATTATTTCAATCCCGGCCATTCTCTTAACCAGTTTCCGATCTACGGTGTTACCATAAAGTTCAAGTATGCGATCCATATAGGTTTTATCATGAGTAGCTATTAATAAATGACCTGCCATAACGCCAAGATCAAACTCGGCGAAGCCAACGAACGCAAACTCAGGATCAATAATATATAGATTATCTTTTTCGGTCATCCAACTCCCTGGATAGTAATCACCGTGTAAAAGAGTATTTCCGTTGTGGAGATACAATGATCCTATTTCTGAAATAATTTTTTTTAATGCACTATCATTCTTATATGGTACAGAAAGTCCTTGTAAACCAGGTTGTATGCCATCTAAGGAAAACCCGTTATCGTTTAAAAAAGGAAGTTCAAAAATATGCTGATGGTTCAGCTTTCGCATTTCAAGGTTTTTCGGAAAATCTTTTGGAGCGTCCGAACTATGTATGGTCTTTAAAATAGTAGTTAGGTCTTTTACTATATTGTCAGGAACATTCCTCTGGTGGTATATGTTGCTCATATCCTGGCAATTTCCTAGATCCTCCAATATTAAAACGTAATTGGTAGCGTCAAAACCAAGGGTTTTGGGGGCGTGGTCCAGTAAATAACCTACTTGTATCACTTCATAAAATTGCTTTTCAATGGCAATACGTTCCAGCGGTGCAGCTATTTGTTTATACTTCTGCACAAAAGGTCTGGATTGCTTAAGAATAAAGGAGCGAAGATTACTGGTTACACGCAGCACCACGTTCATGTTACCTTCACCTGCCGTATTTATTTTTGAAACCCGCTCATTAGGAAGTAACCAGCCTTTGTCATGTAAATATTCTTCAATGACCGGAACGGGACTAAGTGCTTCAAACTGAATCAAAATGGACAATTTTTTGTTATTTGCAAGATAGTTCTTAAAACAAAAAAATCCTTACCGTTAAGTAAGGATTTTATGTGGTGCCTCCAGGAATCGAACCAGGGACACATGGATTTTCAGTCCATTGCTCTACCAACTGAGCTAAGGCACCATGCCGTTTTGGCAAGCTAAACGCATAGCGTTAAGCGGCTGCAAATATAATTTCAAATTTAGGATATCCAAACAAAAAAGCGAAAAAAGGCTTTTGTTTTTCACTATTTTATAATCTTTGTCCTATGAACCTAATCATAGACGCAGGTAACACAAAAATTAAACTGGCTATCTTCCGGAAAACGTCTCTAATTCATCAAGAAGTTGTTGCGAATGATTCTTTTGTAGCTGCTATTAAAGACATTTTTAAGAGATACCCTAGGCTTAACCGAGCTATTATTTCTAATGTTGGTGCTTTGGAAGAAGAAGAAATTAAGGTGGTCTACATTTTTTGTAAGGTGCACGAGCTGTCCTATAAATCAAAGATTCCCTTTAAAAATTCCTATACATCTCCTCAGACCTTGGGTGTAGATCGCATTGCCCTTGTTACTGCTGCTTATTACAGAGCCCCCCATAGTAACACCTTAATAATAGATGCCGGTACTTGTGTAACCTACGATATCATCAATGATTTTGATGAATATTTGGGCGGAGCCATTTCTCCCGGACTTCAAATGCGGTATACGGCAATGAATAAGCAAACGGCCAATCTTCCTTACCTTGAAAAGAAGGAAGTGTTGGATTATATTGGTAACTCTACAGAGACTTGTATGCATAGTGGCGTTGTAAACGGTATATGTAGCGAAATTGATGGGGTCATTAATCAATATAAATCCCGTTTTAAAGATTTAACAGTTATTTTAACAGGGGGTGATGCTCAATTTTTGTCTAAACGGCTAAAAAATACCATCTTTGCGGATTCCGAATTCCTCTTGAAAGGACTTAATTATTTGCTGGAATACAACAAGCATTAAATGATCAAAAAAATTGTAATTGCAATTGTGTGCATTTCCACCTTCGGATCGTACGCTCAAGATGGTACAGTTTCTCCATATTCCTTTTTTGGCATAGGTGATTTAAGAAGTACGAGTACGGTAGAGAATCAAATGATGGGCGGGATTGGTGTTTTTACCGATAGTATTCATATAAATTTGCAGAACCCAGCCTCTTATGGGGAGTTAGGTTTGAAAGCCTTAGAAAAAGTAGGTCTGGTGACTTATACCGCAGGTCTTTCCAACAAGCAGTTCCGGCTAAAAAGCTTTACCGAGGAACAGAGCACATCAATTACAAATGTTGATTATATTTCACTTGGTTTTAGTTTAGGGAAAGGAGTTGGAATGGGTTTTGGAATATTGCCTTACTCCTCTGTCGGATATAATATATTGGACGAAAGGGCTAACAACGGGCAAGCCTTAACAAATGCTTTTAATGGAACAGGAGGTCTCAACAGGGTCTACTACTCAATTGGATATAAGTTCCATAAAGATTTGAGCATTGGAGCAACTGTAAACTTTAATTTTGGGAATCTGGAAAGCGAACGTTTACAACAAATAGAAGATGTGCAATTCGGAACCTTTGATAGGCGCAATTCTAAAGTCAATGGTTTTGATTTTAATTATGCCCTTAACTACACCCCTATTATAAAGGATAAGCATAGGTTGCATGCATCAATAAGGGTAAATACGCAAGGGAATCTTGTTGCTGAGAACCAACGTAGGGTAGGGTCTTTTTCCTTAGCTACAGGAGGGGATATCGAAGAAATAAATGTTGACCTAGATGCCCAAAACCTAAGAAATACGGAGTTTAAAATTCCCACCACCACGACGCTGGGAATTGGATATGGTGAAGATTATAAATGGTTCATTGGTGGGGAATACAGTTTTCAGGGTTTAAGTTCTTTTGAAAATGTTTTTCTGGGAGTGGATAATATAGCATACAAGGATGCAAGTTCTTTTGCGCTGGGTGGTTTTTACACCCCGGACTACACATCTTTCACAAGTTATTTCAAGAGAATAACATACCGGGCCGGTCTCAGGTTGGATAGGAGCGGAATGGTGGTCAATGACGTAGATATAAATAACTTTGGCATAACTTTTGGACTAGGGTTGCCACTGGGACGGAGTTTTTCTAATCTTAACCTAGGTTTTGAACTAGGTAGACGCGGCACAACAAGGGCTAACCTTATAGAGGAAAGTTATTTTAAAATCAACATAGGTTTGTCATTGAATGATCGTTGGTTCGTAAAAAGAAAAATAAATTGATAAAAATTTAGTAAATTAACCACTTTAAAATTAGTAAGATGAAAATGAAACTTTACTTCACGGCAATTATGTTCTTAGGAATGATGGGGGTAAGTAATGCTCAGGCGCAAAACCCTGAATGTATGACCAATCTATCCATATTTTCTGAACATGCCAAGGTCAAAAATTATGAAGCTGCTTATGAGCCATGGAAAATGGTTTATGAAGCTTGCCCGCAATTAAACAACGCCATATATGTTTACGGTGAACGTATCTTGGACAGTAAGATTGAAAAATCTAGCGGAGCTGAGAAAGATGGTCATATCAAAACTTTGATGGGTCTTTACGACAGTAAGTTGAAATATTTCTCCTCCAAGACTACTGAAGGAGAAACAATGGTAGATAAGGCGATGGTCAAATACGATAATAAGATGGCCGATGATGCTGAGATGTACGGTATGTTAAGCGAGGCTTTTACCAAGGATAAGAAGAATTTCACCAATCCTAAAGCGTTGTACTTGTATTTTTCTAGTTTGGTTGATTTGCACAAGTCCGGAAAAAAAGATTTGCAAGAGGTTTTTGATGTTTACGATGAGGTGACTGAGAAAATTGAGACTGAAAACGAACAACTTACGGAAAAGATTGCAAAATTACTTCCAAAGGAAGAAGCAAATACATTGACTTCAAAGGAAAAGCGATTATTAAAATCGTATAACTCTTATTCTGAGAATTATGGTAAAATTGCTGGAAGTATAGATTCTAAGCTGGGTCCTTTAGCAGATTGTAGTAATTTGATTCCGTTGTACGAAAAGAGTTTTGATGAGAAAAAGGGTGATGTTGTTTGGGTGAAAAGAGCGGTAGGACTCATGTTCAACAAAGAATGTACGGACGATCC
>JBARUM010000677.1:0-2956 GCA_049645725.1 Maribacter sp. | reverse complement strand
AAATAGGCTTTGTCAAGATCTACTTGCCCCAATACTTTACCAGTTTTATAATCCAGTTTTCTTAGAAATGATCTTCCCTTTTTCCCTGTGCTTTCGTATAAAGTGTCATTATAAAACTCTAGACCTTGAGTATAGGCATTATTGTCATGAGGATATTCATTTAGTATGGTATAGGTATATATTTCTGGAGCTCTTTGAGCAAGTATCTTTAGGTTCTTCGTTATTTCCACTGTATTGCCATCGTAGACAATAGTGGCTTTCAGGATCTTATTTCCGAGTTTAGGAATGGAAAAATTTAATTTATCAGCATTTAGATCAAGTTCTTGGCCATCAATACTATAAGTCACTTTTTCAATTTTTTTATCCTTTCGATTTTTAATAGACACCCCTAGGACATCATTTTGATTAATAATTTTTGGGTTACCCTCCAAATCAATGGAAAACAAAGAAGAAGCCTTTTGATTTCCGCTTCCGCAGGAGATTAAAAAAAAGATGCTAAAAAGAAAAATCAATAGCTTTTTTAGATGCATTAAAAACGTTTTATAAATTTTTTTATCTCAAAATCAGAGATATGGATTAATCGCATGATTGTTAAAAAGGCAAGTTAAATCATAAAATTTAGAATGTAAAAAGGATTGGCAAAGATTTAAAAGATTGTATATTTGCATCTGGCAAGTCCTACACGACCAGCTCCTGTAGAATCCCCCAGGGCGGGAACGCAGCAAGGGTATATGGTCGTAGCGGTGCGATGTAGGTAGCTTGCCTTTTTTTGCACCCTAAATTCTACTAACCATACTATCATTCTAAGTAGTTGTTAACACTTTCTTACTTTTCCTATAATGGTTTTTGTCCCTATTTTATTCGTTAATTTGTAACGGACATGGAGCGTAAAATTGTATTAATAACAGGAGGATCCTCAGGAATTGGGAAAGCAATAGGTGCTTATCTAACATCCAAGGGATATACAGTATATGGCACTACGCGTAACTTATCAAAATACCCTGATTTTGAAGATTTCCGCCTACTATCAATGGATGTTAGAGACCCTAAAAGCATACAACAGGCAATAGCTGGTTTGGTAGAGCAGGAGGGGCGGGTAGATGTCGTTGTCAACAATGCTGGGATAGGAATTACCGGACCTTTGGAAGAAACGCCTAACGTTGAAGTTTTAAAGGCTTTTGACACTAATTTTAATGGTCCTCTAAATGTTATAAAAGCGGTACTTCCGCAAATGCGTCTTCAAAAAAATGGCCTTATAATTAATATTACTTCTATTGCCGGTTATATGGGACTGCCATATAGAGGTATATATAGTGCTACCAAAGGAGCTTTGGAAATCATCACGGAGAGTTTTAGGTTGGAGACGAAAAAATTTGGAATACATTTGACATGTCTTGCTCCAGGTGATTTTACGACGAATATTGCATCAGGGCGTTACCATGCGCCTGTCTTGAAAAATTCTCCTTATGAGGAGGCATATCAAAAAACACTTAGTTCTATAGATGAGAACGTGGACAATGGTGGGGATCCTATTGATGTGGCTAAAAAAGTATTACAAATCATAAATACCAGAAACCCGAAAATCCATTATAAGGTCGGATCTTTTCTACAGCGGTTTTCAATAGTGCTTAAAAGAATTTTGCCCGATAAGGTTTACGAAAAGTTATTATTAAACCATAGTGGTGTCTAATAATTTACTTCGAGCTCTTGATTATAGTTTATCGTAAATGTTAGAAAATGCATCCACTATCAGGGCATTTTCAGTAATTATACACTTATTCATTGGAATGATGATAAGTGTCTCCGTTAATTCCTTGAAATTTTCTGCTCTATATTGTTTTGTGGGGTCTAAGTTCAAATTCTGTATAATACCATTCCAGTTATTCTGATCTGTTTTTACATTAATACCAACAAAATCGATATTAGATTTTTCTTTATTCAAATCTGCTACTCTTTTAAAAATATTTTCATAGTGCTTCTTGTTTGTTGAAGACCAGAAATAGAAAATTACTTTTCTGTCCTTGCCAATATCCTGTAGGGAAATATTTCTACCATCAACCGACACAACCTTAATGTCCGGTATTTTGTTATTTGGCTGAATTCTTCTTATTCCATTATACAAACTTTCAATTTCCTTTATATGAACATTGTTACCAGAGACTTTTTCAAATTGTTTTATGAAAACCTCATTATTCTCCGGTGCGTTATGCTCCTTTAATAAATAATTAAAAGCAACGTTTCTAAATAAATTGTCTCTCAATTCCTTTCCCTTAACCAAGCTGTCTATGAGATGAAGTTTATGCTCGTTAAAATGCAGTTGATTACTTATAACTTCACCTTTAATCCCGCATTTTTGTGCACAGGTCATATATGAAATATTCCCAAAATGAGATTTCATAAATTCATAATAGGGTTTTAAGTAATTTAATCGCCCATTGTCATAATTAACATTTTTACGATAAGAATAAAAGTCGTTGGGCAAATCATGTAATACACTCTCCCGTAATTTCCTTTTGTGTTCAAAAGGATACAACTCCAAATATTTGTAATACGTGTAATCTATACAAGCTTTGGCTATTCCAAAGGCTCCTTCGGAAAAACCTGTCTCAAATTTTAAAGAACTCAAAGCTTCTAGCTTTTCTTTTTTTAACGCCGCTATCTTATCCTTAAATCCTTCCGGTTCAAGGTCGTAAAAAGTACGGTACATATTCTGTTCCTCCTCTTCATTTACTAAAAACAGTTCTAAGAGAAAGTTGTTTACCGCTTCGTTTGTTCCAGAAAAAACGAGGGATTCGTCAAAATCCATGGTATTTAGCCGTAATTGAATACTATCACCTTTTTCTAGATAAATGTTCTGAAATTCTGGCTCGTGATTAAAATGATAAAGCCCATCCTCAATTGAGTCCAACAGAAAAGAAAATCTGTTATCTCCGTCTAATTTGGTAGAGTCTAACGC
>JBARUM010000676.1:0-8222 GCA_049645725.1 Maribacter sp. | reverse complement strand
AGGTGAACAAGGAAGGTTAAAAGAAATAGTTGCACTTAAGCAAAAATATAATTTCCGTTTAATGGTTGATGATGCCCATGGTTTTGGAACATTGGGTAAGACAGGAGCGGGAGCAGGAGAGGAACAGGGTGTGCAGGACGATATAGATGTCTATTTTGCTACATTTGCAAAATCAATGGCAAGTGTTGGAGCTTTTTTAGCTGCTGACAAGGAAATCATAGATTACCTAAAGTATAATCTGCGCTCGCAAATGTTCGCAAAGTCTCTTCCTATGATATATGTAAAGGGAGCTTTGAAGCGTTTGGATATGTTAAGAACTCAACCTGAGCTTAAAGCAAAACTTTGGGAAAACGTAAATGCCTTACAAAACGGATTAAAAGAGAAAGGTTTCGACATTGGAAATACGTCCAGTTGTGTTACTCCTGTTTATTTGAACGGAAGTATCCCAGAAGCTATGGCCCTTGTTAAAGACTTACGTGAAAACTATGGTATTTTCTGTTCTATTGTTGTATATCCAGTAATTCCAAAAGGACTTATTCTACTTCGTATGATACCTACTGCAACGCATACAATGGAGGATATCAGAGAGACTTTAGATGCCTTCTCGGCTATCAGGGAACGTTTGGAAAATGGTACTTATAAAAGACTGTCCGCCGCTGTCGCCGCTGCAATGGGCGAATAAATAACGTGTATGAAATAACTAAAAAAAGTTTCAACGATAGTTGGAACTTTTTACTTTTTAACAACAATCAACTTAGATTTTTCCTGTAGGTTCTGCGCCTTTTATAGACTACAGGATCAAAATGTTTCCACATCTGTTTAATAGCTAAATTTTCTTCTAGCTCTGGAGTTCTATAGCACATCTTTATTCCTTTTTCTGTAAAGGTTTTATAGTATTCGTTGAAAATAATGGCAGTAACTCCCTTATTCTGATAGTCCGGATGAATGCCTATTAGATAAAAAATAACGTCCTTGCTACGTTTTTTTGCTCTAAGAAGGTGATAGATCCCAAAAGGGAATAGCTTTCCGTTTGCCTTCTGCAAAGCTTCTGAAAATGCAGGCATTACAATAGCAAAGGCGATTAGCTTGTCTTCTTTATCCTTAATGAACTTTATGTATTCAGGATTTATAAAACTGATGTACTTTTTTTTGAAATACGCCTTTTGAACTTCTGTGATAGGGACAAAGGACGATAAGCTAGAGTATGTTTCATTAAAAAGGTCGAACATTTCATCCGCCATTGGCATTACTTCCTTGGTTTTGGTAAAGTTTACCTCTTTAAGCCCGTAACGGCGTTTAATCAAATCATTGAGTTTGGTAAATAATTTTGGGTCGGCATTGGTGGCCAGGAATTTGTTTTCCATGTATTCCTTTTCCTTAACGAATCCCAATTGTTCGTAATGATCTTTATAATAAGCATGGTTATACCATGTAATCATGGTTCCTATATGGTCAAACCCCTCTGTTAAAACACCCACTTTATCTAGATTTGAAAAACCAACAGGGCCCTCCAGATACTCCAATCCGTTTTTTTGCCCTATTTCTGCCACTTTCTGCAATAATGCTTTGGACACTTCGATGTCATCTACAAAATCAAACCAACCAAACCGCATTTTTTTTAACTGTTGTTGTTGCACTTCTAGATTATTGATAATGGCGACGATTCTACCCACGATTTCATCGCCCCTATAGGCCAAGAAGAACCAAGCTTCTGCATTTTTGAAAGCTGGGTTTTCTGACTTATTAAAGGTTTCCATTTCATCCTTGATTATAGGTGGAACCCAATACCGGGAATCTTTGTAGAGAGAAAAAGGAAAGGTCACAAATTTTTTTATGTCCTTTTTAGAAGAAATTTCTTTTATGGTAATCATTGATAGCTTTTAGCGCTATCAATATTAGCGATATTAATCAAAACCAGAAAATTAGGAGATTGGTATTTATAGGAGAGACAGTAGACTTTAGAATTCGAATTCGTTATCCTTTTCCTTCTTGTTTTTCTGTGCTTTTTTAAGTTTACGTAACTGTTTTTTCGAAGGTCCTAAATCAATATCTTCAGCTCCGCTACCTTTATTTTTTTTCTGTTTTTTCTTTTTTTCCTTTTTCATTGCATTCTTCTCAATGGCTCCTCCGTTTTCATTCGCATTCTGATCTTCAATTGGTATAGGATTGTCTTGGTGAAAATCAAAGCGGTAGGAACCTCCAAAACTCACAAACACTCTAGAAGGGGTGTTCTTGAAGCTGGCACCAAGATTCATATCTACCTGCAACCTTTCGTTTAAAAGATGTGCAACACCACCTCTTAGCAATAAATCGGCGTATCTATCACTTTGTATACCCTGATGCTCCAGGAAGGCACTCCATTTCGGATTTCTAAAGGCATGTGAAAGCGAGATGAGATAACCTAATTCAGGAAAATCCGTTCCAATACGGTCATAAGAGGTATTAGTGATCATTACAAATCGTGGTGTTAGCCTACTTTGTGTGGCTATCATTACCCTTGGGGAAATAGTTGCTTCTTCTGGATAATATGGATTATCACCAAGTACAAAGTTTGCTCCTGCATAAATTGAAACTGCCGGTAAAAGGTTTTTTAGCTGGAACTTATTATTGGCTCGCCAGCTATACAGATTAGGTTTATTAGCTTCTGGATTCTTAAAAGGGTCGTAAACTAAAAATTTGAGTCCCAATCTATTCCTGGAAAAATCTCTTCTCTTTGCTTCTAAATCAAAATTGTTATAGATAATATTTTGGTCCTGAAAGGTGCCTTCGTAGTTAAGTTCCAATCTTTCAAATAGGAGGCCATAACGCAAAGAAATGTCCGTTCCCCAGCTGTCGGATTGCGTATCTAACAAGCTGTGATCACTCTGTTCATAAAAAGCTCCAAGCTCCAATTGTACCACATTTTTACCAACGGCATAGGCGCTCACGGACAGCCCTGGTCGGTTAGAGTTTATCACATCTGTATACTGTCCCGAAACAAGTATTGGGAGGATAAACAATAAAAAATTCGGGAAACTATATATTCTTCTGATAGCAAAAGTGTTGCCCATGGAAACTACTTTATAATTATTTTAATACTTTGAATCTAGTATTACAACGTTAGAATTGTATTTTTGATATATACGATTTTAAATAAATGGTTTTTTTAAGGACAATACTGATAATTCTTTTGGTGTACTATTTGCTAAAGATTTTGGCTAGATTCTTTGCGCCTAAAATTTTAAGTTACGCAGCAAAGAAAACAGAATCTCATTTTAAACAGGCATTTGAGGGTTTTGATACGCAATCACCTAATCATGAAGAAAAAGTAGGTGATGTAATTATCAACAAAAAATTCTCCAAGAAAAAAGATGGTTCAGAAAAAGTTGGAGAGTATATAGATTTTGAAGAACTAGACTAGTTATATTTGCGTAACTAACTTCCGCTTTGCAAATGAAAAAAGGTTTAAAATTCTTTTTCACCCACTTTTTTGTTATTGTTTTTTTCATGGTGGCGGCTTTGGCCTATTTTCATCCAGTGCTTCAGGGTAAAGTTATTTATCAGCATGATATTGCCCAGTATACGGGCATGGCTAAAGAGCAGAACGATTTTAGGAAAAAGACGGAACAGGAGCCTTATTGGACCAATAGTGCTTTTGGTGGCATGCCAACGTATCAATTGGGTGCCAATTACCCTCATAATTATATAAAGAAGCTTGATAGATTAATTCGGTTTTTACCTAGACCTGCAGATTATCTCTTTCTATATTTTATTGGATTCTACATTCTGATCTGTTGTTTAAAAGTTGATTATAGACTTGCAATAGTTGGAGCACTTGCCTTTGGTTTCTCCACCTATTTGATTATTATTATTGGTGCAGGACACAATGCAAAGGCCCACGCTCTAGGTTATCTGCCATTTTTATTGGCAGGAATCGTACTTGTTTTTAGAAAAAAATACCTTTCAGGGTTTCTATTAACAGCTATAGCAATGGCATTGGAGATTGTAGCAAACCATTATCAAATGACATACTACTTTATGTTATTGGTTTTAGTATTAGGTATAGTCTATTTGATTGAAGCCATCAAAAAAAAGGAACTCAAACACTATTTTAGTTCTGTTGGTTTGCTTTTGGCTGCTGTGATGCTCGGAATTGCCACTAACGCTACGGGATTAATGGCGACCAAGGAATATGCAGATTGGAGTACCCGAGGTAAAAGTGAATTGACCATTAGTCCCGATGGTTCTGCAAAGGATAATACGGGGGGGTTAAGTAAGGCTTATATTACCCAGTGGAGTTATGGCGTCTTAGAATCTTTAAATCTTTTTGTGCCACGGCTATTTGGTGGCGCAAGCCAAGAAAATTTAGGCGAGGACTCAAAATCATTTAACTACCTCATAGATAAAGGGTTACCAAGATCAAGTGCTTTGGACTTTGTTAGTGGTATTCCATTATATTGGGGACAACAACCCGGCGTATCTGGACCGGCGTATATTGGGGCAATCATTTTTTTTCTTTTTGTCTTAGGATTGTTTTTAGTCAAGAGTAAACATAAATGGTGGCTAGTTTTAGGAACCTTACTTTCTTTAGTGTTGTCCTGGGGAAAGAATTTTAGTGTCCTTACGGACTTTATGATTGAGTATTTTCCGTTATACGACAAGTTCCGCGCTGTTTCTTCCATTCAGGTTATTCTGGAATTATGCGTACCTATTTTGGCAATCATCACCCTTAAAAAAATATTTATTACAAAAGTCCCTACGGCTGATAAATTGAATTCCCTAAAATATGCTACAGGTGCGGTTTTTGGATTGGGGATTCTTTTGTTTGTATTCAAGGGAATGTTCGATTTTATAGGTCCTGGTGACGATCGCCTTCGCATGACTGGATTAGAGGAACTACCCGAAATGCTTCGTCTAGACCGTAAAGCAGTCTATACAAGCGACCTATTACGTTCTTTGGCTTTTGTATTGATTACCGCCTTGCTGCTTTGGTTTTTCATAAAAGAAAAGGTCAAAATGAATCTGGTTTTGATTGCGATAGGGGTACTAATTGTTTTTGATTTGGTGGGTGTTAACCTAAGATATGTAAATAGTGATAGTTTCGTGTCCAAAAGAAAAATGTTGGAACCATTTGAACCTACGGCAGCGGACAAAAAAATCTTAGAGGATGATGGTATATTCAGGGTTTTTGACCAGACCGATGGTTTCGATTCTGCAAAAACAGCATATTTTCATCAAAGCATTACTGGGTATCATGCAGCTAAGCCTGCTGGAATGCAAGACCTTTTTGATTTTCATGTATATAATGGAAACCTGTCCGTATTTAATATGCTCAACGTTAAATATGTTGTGCGCCAAGACGAGGAAGGTAATAGCTTTCCTATTGAAAATCCCAATGCCAATGGGAATGCTTGGTTTATTAATAATTTGAAACAGGTTAGCTCTGCAGATGAAGAAATTATGGCGTTGGACAGTCTAAATACTAAAATGACGGCAGTAGTAAACACAGGTAAGTTTAAAAATATCAATAGATTTGATTATCAGGTTGATTCCACCGCGTACATTAATTTAACTGATTTTAAACCCAATCATCTAACATACGCATCTAGCAACCCCAATGCCGGTGTGGCTGTATTTTCTGAAATGTATTATGGCAACGGATGGAATGCGTATATAGATGGAAAACTTAGTGGTCACTTTCGAGTTAACTATGTCCTCCGGGCTTTGAAAATACCTGAAGGAAAACATACGATTGAATTTAAGTTTGAACCTAAGGTGGTAGAGCAGGGTAGTAAAATTACTTTAGCAAGTACCGCTCTATTAGGCCTAATACTACTAGGTGGAATAGGTTTTTCTTTTTGGAGTGCTAGAAAGGAGGAAAAACTCTAATGAAAAAGGTGCTGGTCATTACGTACTATTGGCCGCCAGCTGGAGGTCCTGGAGTACAACGTTGGCTGAAATTTGTTAAATATCTAGGAGATTTTGGGATAGAGCCAGTAGTCTATATTCCAGAAAATCCACAGTATCCTTTACTGGATACTACCTTTGTAAATGAAATTCCAGAGGATATCACCATTTACAAGCACCCTATTTTTGAACCCTACCGAATTGCTAGTTTATTTTCCAATAAGAAGACGAAACGAATTAGTGCTGGGATTATTCAGACTAAAGACCAATCTTTTTCAGAGAAATTAATGCTTTGGGTACGTGGTAACCTGTTCATTCCAGATGCCCGTAAATATTGGGTACGGCCTTCCGTACGGTTTTTAAATGGTATTTTGGAAAAAGAAGGAATTGAAACAATTATCACAACAGGCCCTCCCCATAGCGTACACATTATCGGTTACTATTTGAAGGAATTTAAAAAAGTAAAATGGATCGCTGATTTCAGGGATCCCTGGACTTCGATAGGGTATCATAAAAAATTAAAGTTAACTACCCTTGCGAAAAATAGGCATAAAGAATTAGAGCATTTGGTATTGAATAATGCCGACAAAATTGTAGTGACCAGTCAAACAACTAAAGAAGAATTCCAAAGAATTACGAATAGGCCTATTACAGTGATTACAAATGGTTTTGATTATATAAGACCAGCTAGTGTACAATTGGACGAAAAATTCACAATATCCCATATTGGATCTATGCTTACCGGACGCAACCCCAAGAATCTGTGGAAAGTTTTAGGAGAACTGGTACAAGAAAACCAAACCTTGAGGACAGATTTATTAGTACAGTTTGTAGGCGTTGTAAGTGATGAAGTAATAGCAAGTATGAAGGAATTTGGTTTAGAAAAGCATATTAATATTATTGACTATGTACCACATGAGGAGGCCATTAAATATCAGTTAAAATCTCAAGTATTACTTTTGGCCGAAATAAATTCCGAAGAAACTAGAGGTATTATTCCCGGTAAGTTATTCGAGTATATGGTTTCCGAGCGACCTATATTAGGCATAGGACCTGAAAATTGGGAAGTCTCCCAAATTGTTGCAGAGACCAAGACTGGAGCTATTTTTGAGCATACCTCGCATTTTCAATTGAAAAACGTACTTTTAAATTGGTTCGGACAATATCAGCAAAAACAACTTGGGGTGTCTTCGGTAAATATTAATAAATATAGCAGACGTGAGCTCACGCGAAAACTATCGGAATACATCTAAATGGGTATCGTACTAAAACAGTCCTTGAACAATACTATTGTTACCTATATAGGTTTTGCTGTAGGTGCCATAAATACGTTGTTCTTGTATACTAATTTTATGCGAGCGGACAATTACGGGTTGATTCAAGTAGTCTTGTCCGTATCTACGATTCTCATGCCATTATTGGCCTTTGGGGTACCTAACAGCTTAGTTAAGTTCTACAGTAGTTTTCAGAAAAACGATGAACAAGAAGGCTTTTTAACAATGATGCTCCTCCTGCCCTTATTTTTAATGGTACCTGTTGCTTTGCTCAGCTACTTGGCCAATGATGCCATTGGTAGTCTCTTGTCTAGGGAGAACCATATTGTAAGGGATTATGTTTGGCATATTTTCTTTGCAGGTATGGCAATGGCGTACTTTGAAGTTTTTTATGCGTGGGCTAGAATTCGCATGAAATCTGTCTTTGGTAATTTTATGAAAGAGCTATTCTGTAGGGTTGGTCAGTCCGTATTGTTGGTTTTATTATGGATGGAGCTTATTGATATTCAGTTCTTTGTTAATGCTTTGGTGGGGTTTTATTTATTGAGAACCTTGATAATGAAAATTTATGCCTATCGTTTACGAACGCCAAAATTAAAATTTAAGCCGCCCAAAAATTGGATAGAAATATTAAAATATAGCTCGCTAATAATTTTAGGCGGGTCTACCGCGATTGTTTTGATCGAGGTGGATAAGGTGATGCTTAACAACTATCTTCAGCTGGAAAATGTGGCTTACTATGGGGTAGCAGGATTTATTGCATCTACAATTGCGGTGCCATCCAGGGCAATGCATCAAATTACGTATCCCATGACGGCAGAGTACTTAAATAAAAAAGATAAAGTTGCCCTTAAGGGCTTGTATCAAAAAAGCTCGTTGACATTATTTATAATTTCTGGATTACTATTTTTATTAATTATATTGAATTTAGAGGATTTATATGAATTACTTCCAGAAGGATATTCAGGTGGGTTTTTAATTGTATTTTGGATAGGCCTGGCCAAGGTATACGATTCTTTGTTGGGGAATAATAATTCTATTTTATACAACTCGGATTATTAC
>JBARUM010000675.1:0-3382 GCA_049645725.1 Maribacter sp. | reverse complement strand
GCCATAACCCACGTATACAACTTCGTCAAAAATAGAATTTGCCGAGTTAAAGGTCAGAACGCGTTCCCCGACCAGAAAATCTTGGTCATTAACGATAAGTTTCCCTACGGGTAATTTGCTCATTTCTAAAGGCACATTTTGAAAATAATCGCCATTTGTCTTTGCCGCCTCTATTCCTAGTTTTTCATACTCGGCTTTTAAATAGGCCACAGCCTTCTTTTGACCGGGTTGGCCAGTCTCCCTGCCTTCAAACTCATCAGAAGCGTATATATATAAATGTTCTTTAAGCTCATTTTCGGTTATGGTTTCGGCATATGTTTCTGAAGTAATTTTAGGAGGAGTATCTTCTACCGCCGGGCTGTTAACCGTTTTTTGTGAAGAATTACAGGCCCACGCAAGCCCAATCAAAATAATTAGTGTTTTTTTCATTTTATTAATCATCAAAATTTCCCAAAAATAAACAAAAGAAAACTAGATTTTAATATCAACAGGAAGAATCAGCGACAATCTTCCAATTACCATTTATTCTTTTAAATATTATGAGAAAAGTACTTTTAGCGTCACCCATATCTCTAGTAAGATGATATTCGCCCATTACCCAGTATGCATCCTTGTTTATCTGTGTAATATCAGCTATACTAAACTTAAGTTTTCCTGAGTGTTCCAATGTTAGGTACTTTACTTTATAACTATCTAAAGTGTTTTGCCAACCTCTCCTTAAATTAGCTCCGCTATAAAACTTTAAGGAATTAGACTTCCAGTATCCTTTCATGAAACCATCTATATCATTTTTAGACCATGCCTCTTGCTGCGTCATTAGAATAGATTTTATTTCCTTCTTATCCTGAACTTCATTGGTGTTCCGGTCACATGAAAATAATAGAACTAAGGATAAAACGAAGAATAAAAATTTCATAGTATATTTTTTAGTAAAGTATTATACAAAAGTAATTTAGAGCTTTAAAAAGTTGTTACTGAAAAGCATTCTTATGAAACCTAAATTACCCACTTCAAATTGCTAGAAAGGGGTTTATTATTGGGCAAAAAAACATCAATTATATAGAGCAATGCTAATAAGGTCAAGGATATGTTGACATATCTATACTGCTTAGATTTAACTTTTCCAGATAGAGTTGGTTTAAATCATTGACGCTTGGTTATGATTGCCATTTGCCATTCTTTTCGAATGATTTTTAAAGTGATGGATTAGCCGTAGTTTTATCTTTGGTTCTTTTTTTTCGAAGCTCTATTTTTTTCTGAATCCGTTCCGGGTACGTACTAGAATCTTCTTCCGCTTCTAAAACCAATAGTTCTTGACCTTCTCTTGGTTCTTTTAATTCATCTGGGTGACAACCCAATATTCTTGATGCAGTATCTACTCCAGAGTGACTTGCACCCGCCACGCCATGGGATAAGATGCTTGCTCCGCATAAATACAGATTTTTTATCTCGCTGTTCGCTTTAAAGGCAAAGGGTCCTATATGCCTTAGACTTTTTTCGGTGCCATAGACGTTACCTTTTGTTGTATTGATGTAATATTCGTTAGTAAT
Organism: Maribacter sp.; assembly: GCA_049645725.1. Lineage (GTDB taxonomy): Bacteria > Bacteroidota > Bacteroidia > Flavobacteriales > Flavobacteriaceae > Maribacter. The sequence goes on along the minus strand of JBARUM010000675.1, from coordinate 1,832 downwards.
GGGTGTTCCCAATTCTTGGTGTATTATGTGATTGGACACGCCCGGGAGAACCTTCTCCACACTATTTAGCATTTTCCGGGTTAGGTTTTACTTAAATTTAAGGTATTCCCTGGAACGTTCGTTGTCTTCATCCTTATACTTTTCAAAGGCCTTATAATCTATAAAGGTTATCGCCTCTATGCTATGATGCTTTCCATCAAAACTTGAAGGGTCTTTTAAAGTAGTACAGCTAATAAACATACCCTCAAATGCCTTTCCTTTTGATATATCCGCTGTCATAGCCTTGTTGTAATAATCGTCCGCATCTTTGTCCGGCATCATCCAAATGTTCCCAGAATCTAAACCAGCGGCTTTTACATCCATATCAACAGTAAGAAAAAGCATTAAAGAGGTACAGGAATAGATGGTTTTATCCAGCTTTTTCTTCAATTTTGAAGTGAGATTTTCTCTACCGACCAGTTTATTGTAGGTAATTCCCACATCTGCATTAGAAATTATATTCTTGGCATAAAGCTTAAAACCATCCCCGAGTTCAACTCCAACAGCTTTTTTGTCGATATCTCCCTCTATTAATATTCTGCTAACGGTGGTCTTTGTTTGGATTTCACCACCGTATTTTTTGACGGTGTTCGTCATTGCTTTTACCAAAGCGCCACCACCACCCATTGGGTAATATCCACCTTTAAAATAATGATACATCAATGCTGCGTGTAATATAAATGCCGCCTTACGTGGTTGAACACCATGATCGCCACATTGAATGTTCAGAATATTTTTCAACAAAGGATTCTTAACGTGCCAATTGATTACCCTTTTTAGGCTAAAAAGTCCATATTTTCCAAAATGTCTAGTGCGGTAGGGTAATGTTAATTTTTGCCAGAATCCTTTTATATAAGGTAGGGAGTATAACTCTTCGCTTACTAAACGTACAAGCCTTAAATACTTTCGTATCCCTTTAGCTTCTCTTGGAAACCGCTGAATTAATCTGGATTCAAGTTCTTCAGGATTGTTAGGATAATCAAAACGGTAATCCCCTATGTGGACATGTTCATAAGCCTCTGGATTCATTCGGAAAAAAACCAAATCATTCGCAATTTCCAAACCTTTGTACAAATTACTTGTAGCTTCACCTTCTCCCAATAAACCTATGTAATGTACACCTGGTGTAAACCTGTGGCCATTTAAGTAAAAGCTATGACACCAACCACCAGGGACATCGTGCTGCTCAAGAACTAATACTTTTTGACCCGCTCTTGCTAGGCAAATTGCGGATGCCAAACCACCGGCTCCAGAACCAACGATTATCGTATCCCATTGATCATTACTATTTTTCTTTTGGACGGGATGTTCCAATTTTATCGGTTTAACGCCTTAGAGATAGCTTGTTCCACTAAAGGTTCCATTACTTTGTAACCCTCTGTTGTAGGATGCACTTCGTCTTCAGCATATTTTTTTGGCAACCCGTTTCGGTCATCGACCATCGCTGAAAAGTAATCCAAGTAAATATGATTATTGGCTTCGGCATAGGTCTTAATCATTTTGTTCAGTGCTATGATTTTATCTGCAGGTTCCATCCCTGGCTTCCATGGATAATCATAAGCGGGTAGGGTAGAAGACAAAATTACCTTTATACCGTTTGCGTGTGCTAGCTCCGCCATGCCTTTGATATTGTCTGAAATCATTTCTAAGGTTGAAGGGCCCGTATTACCGGCAATGTCATTTGTACCCGCCAGAATCACTACTATTTCTGGTTTTAGGTCAATTACATCTTGACGGAACCGCAGGAGCATTTGAGGGGTAGTCTGACCGCTAATGCCGCGGTTAATGTATGG
>JBARUM010000674.1:0-4072 GCA_049645725.1 Maribacter sp. | reverse complement strand
CACGACGCGGATAGACATTTAAGTCTAAATCCAGAAAAAGAACCTATCTCTCGTGGTGTTCCTATTAGTAAGGCAATGCAAGAAGAAACGCTACTGGCATTCAAGATGAACGGAGAAGATATTCCCTTAGCTCACGGTTACCCTTTAAGACTAGTTGCGGGAGGATGGCCGGCATCTACTTCTGGCAAATGGATAAATAGACTTAGTATTCGGAATATAGTTCATGATGGGGCTAAGATGACCGGAAGTTCATACAGAGTTCCATGCGAACCAGTTGCGCCCGGTGAGAAAGTATCCGATGATGATATGTGTATTATAGAATCAATGCCAGTAAAATCATTGATAACATACCCAAAGACGGGGGCAATCTTAAAAAAAGGACAGGTTTTAGAATTAAGAGGCCACGCATGGGCCGGAGAACTCTCCGTTTCTAAAATGGAATATTCCATTGATTTTGGGGCTTCCTGGACTGAATGCCTCATAGAAAAACCAAAGAACAGATTGGCATGGCAACATTTCTCAGCGGAAATCAATAATTTTCCCATAAAGGGGTATTATGAAGTTTGGGCCAGAGCAACAGATTCGCAAGGAAAAAGTCAGCCTATGTTACTTCCCGGTTGGAATCCAAAAGGATACTTAAACAATGCTTGTCATCGTATAGCCGTAAAGATTTCTTAATATGTCCCCAACCGATAGCCAGTTCAGAAGAGAAGTAAGAAAACTGTACCAGTACATATCCCTCATTGCATTGGGGATAATTTTAGTCATGGCAGGTGCTCTCTATTTAGCGTTAAACCCTGGCAAAAACTTTTTTGATGAACCCAATGAAACTGAGGAGATTCAGCTTCCGGAAGAAAACATTGATCAAATTGTTGACGGGATCCATGTTTCAACGGGTTTTAAGGAAGGTAAAGGGTTAATTGAGGTAATTCAAAATTGCACCAATTGTCATTCCGCCGCACTGGTGACACAAAATAAAATGACTAGAGAGGGTTGGTTGGCTACAATCAGATGGATGCAGGAAACGCAAAACCTTTGGGATTTAGGAAAAAACGAAGAAACCATTTTAAACTATTTATCCAGTAATTATGCCCCGGACAAAAAAGGAAGAAGAGATAACCTTGAGAAGATTGATTGGTATAATTTAGAAAACCCTTAAACGAGTTTTCGGGTTTCAAAAATATAATAAAACAAACTTTGTTCAGGTTAGAAAAAAATAGCTTGAACACAAGGCTAAACATTAACTTTTTAGACTCTTTCCTTTCTTCTTAGATTACTTATATTGCTATTCTTTAGTATGGAAATATGAACAGGATCTTAGGACTTCTTTTTACCATAGGTGTCTTATTTTATAGTTGTACGGAGAAAAAGGAGAAACTCTTTAAAAAAGTGCCTTCGTCCATAACAAATATTACTTTTCAGAATAAACTAACAGACACCCCGGACTTAAATATTCTTACCTATCTATATTATTATAATGGAGCTGGGGTTGCTGCTGCAGATTTTAATAATGACGGGCTTATTGACCTATATTTTACTGCTAATCAAGAATCCGATAAACTTTATTTAAATAAAGGAAATCTTAAGTTTGAAGACATTACACAAGAAGCAAAAATTAATAATACCGGAAATTGGACTACAGGTGTTACACATGTGGATATTAACAATGATGGGTTACTGGATATTTATGTCTGTAAGGTCGGTGACTTTAAAAATATTAAAGGCAAGAATCTACTATTTGTAAATCAAGGGATTTCCGAAAATGGTGTGCCAAACTTTAAAGAAGATGCTATTTCCTATGGACTGGATTTTTCTGGATTCTCCACCCAAGCGGCTTTTCTTGACTATGATTTGGACGGGGATTTAGATATGTATCTAATGAACCACTCCGTACATCCAAACAGGACTTATGGAAGAGGTAGGCAACGCATGCAAGTAGATTCTCTGTCAGGAGATAGGCTTTATAAAAATGAAGGTGGAAAATTTGTCGACCACAGCACTTCCTCTAAAATCTATCAAGGAAAAATAGGGTACGGTCTTGGGCTAGGTGTCAGTGACCTTAACAATGACGGTTATCCAGATATATACGTAGGTAATGACTTTTTTGAAAACGATTACTTATATATAAATCAACAGGACGGTACTTTTAAAGAAATAATCTCTTCAGATTCCGATAATTTAGGCCATACCACACATTTTTCAATGGGCAATGACATCGCAGATATTAATAATGATGGCCTTACAGATATTGTTTCATTGGATATGTTGCCCAGAGACTTAAAAACGTATAGAACATCTGGATTGGAATACCCCTACCCTACATATGATTTTTATCTAAAAAACGGATATGCTCCTCAATACATGCAAAATACACTTCACTTAAACCTAGGCAATACAAATTTTAGTGAAATTGCCGAACTAAGTGGCATTGCCGCCACAGATTGGTCCTGGGGTGCTTTGCTTGCCGATTATGATAATGATGGGCAAAAGGATCTTTTTATATCCAATGGTATTCAAGGTGCTACTAATGAGATGGATTTTATAAATTTCATAGCCAATGAAAACATACAAAAAAGAATAAATCAGGGTATGTCCAAAGAGGATATGGCTTTTATTGATGAAATGCCGGAAAAAAAAGTTGCCAACTACTTTTTTAAAAACAACGGGGATTTAACTTTCATGGATGTAAGCGAAGAATGGATAGCATCTGAAAAATCCTATAGTAATGGTTGTGTTTATGCAGATTTGGATAATGACGGAGATTTAGATATCGTCGTAAACAATGTAAACGAGAATGCCTATATCTTGGAGAATACGGGAACTAAAACAAAAGACAATCATTCTTTAAAAATACAATTTAAGGGACCGGAAGCCAATCTCGCAGGCATAGGAGCCAAAGTAATGGTTTTCACAAAAAATAGAAAAATTGTACAAGAAAATTATAGCTCCAGAGGCTATTTATCAGCCGTGCCAACAACCATGCATGTAGGTCTGGGAAAAGATTCACTTATAGATTCCCTTTTTGCAATTTGGCCGGGAGGGACATTTGAGAAAATAACTAATCTTAAAATTGAAAAAGGACTGAATCTAAATTTCAAGAAAGCCAAGGGTAATTATTATGATAAAAAAGATTCTCCGAATATAAGATATTTGGTTACTACAGATAGCCTTTTAAGTTTTGTTCATGACGACGAATTTACCGTAGAATTTAATAGAGACCCCCTAGTTCCATTTACAAACACGAATACCGGACCTAAGATTTCAGTAGCGGATATAGACAACGATGGATTGGATGATATATTTTTTAGTGGCGCTAAAAGACATTCTTCGTCTTTGTTCCTTCAGAAAGACTCTACCTCTTTTATACATTATCAACAACAATTGTTTGAAGCGGACGCTATAAACGAAGATACATCCCATACTTTTTTTGACGCAGATGGTGATCAGGACATGGACCTGCTTGTAGTAAGTGGTGGCAACGAGTTTAAATCTGGAAAACAGTTGTCACCTCGATTATATTTAAATATTGACAACACTTTTGAAAAACAAGTAAATAAATTTAAGGTCATAGAAGTAAATGCATCAAAGGTTTTAAGTGTAGATTTTGATCTTGATGGAGATCTAGACATTACAATTGCTTCCGATCAGGTACCCTGGAAATTTGGGATAAGCCCAAAACAGTATCTTTTTGAAAATAATGGAAAAGGAAATTTTACAGATGTTACCACAAAACTTTCGAGTGAGTTTCAAGATATCGGCAATATTAAAGATTTAGTTTGGATAGATTTAGATGGCAACGGGTATAAAGATTTAATAGCCGTTGGCCATTGGATGCCAATTTCGATTTTCTTAAACGATGGGAACCACTTAAAACTACAACCAAACAATGGTTTGGAATCAACTAGTGGTTGGTGGAACACTGTGGAGGCAAAAGATTTTGATAATGATGGCGATATAGATTTGGTAGCAGGGAATTGGGGAAGCAATAGCAAATTTAAGGCAAGTATAGAAAAGCCCATTACACTTTATAATTCTGATTTTGACCAGAATGGCACACTGGATCCAGTAGTCA
>JBARUM010000673.1:0-11787 GCA_049645725.1 Maribacter sp. | reverse complement strand
GATGTAAGAGCAACCGAATTGTCCAACAAAAACAAGGAACTAACGCCACCTATTATATTTACGCCAAACCTATTGTCTATTAAAGCGTAGTTTAATTCTAAAGGAACTTCCAAATAGCCCAATTGTTGAGACATAACGCCATCTCTAGAGGGGTTCTGGGCAGAAATATCAATAGAACTATTAGAAAAATCCTGATTGGCATTACCGCCAGACTTACTTGTTACAACTAAGTTTTTTGAGGTAGCTACGTAATTAATAGAGCTAATTTGCTCATTTGTTGAGGAGCTCAATGAAGATGAGAACTCAACATCATTTGTATTGTAGCCATAATCAACTCTATGAATTCCAGAACGTATTTTAAGTTTGCTGCTAACCTCATAGGCAACGGACAGGCCATAACTGAGATTAACGTTACCTGATTTGGAATTTGGGACAAAAATGGAATGTACGGGTGACCCTTCACCAATGGCATTAAAATATACTGGAGCTATACTAGGCCCAGCGGACCATTTTTTATCCGAATTTTCGACAATGGCCTTTTCCTCTTGAACCTCTATTTCCTCAAAAATAGATTTCTTCTTAGAATCTTCAATAGCTTCTTCCTTTTCCTCCTTTTCAAAACTAGCAATACCAGTTTCTTTGGTTTTATTCTTTAGAACTGTTTCGTTAGGAACAGGTGAGGTATTGGAAGTCTTCGTTATGGATTTTTCCGTAGCATCCTTTTTGGTTTGGGTCTCTGAAACGGCAATAGCGGTTTCATCAATAACATTTTTAGTCAATCCTGTTTTTTGCGTACTATTTTTGATCTCCTTTTCAGTTTGAATACTGGATTTGGCTTCAACAACTTCACTATTTTTAGATGACAAAGCTTCATTCACCAAAGGTGTTTTCTTTTGAAGCCCATTTGGTTCAGCTTTATTTTTTTCTTTGGTTTTCTCAGAGGCATTAACGACTCCATCAACAGTTTTTTCAGTAATTGATGACTTTTCACCATCAACGGCGATTTGAACTTCCTCTTGGATGTCTTTTTGAGGCACTGTCCCTTTTATTGAATTTTCAATGGTCGTCGAATCGATTTTATTATTGGTTTGTTCCACATCGGTAACGATAACCTTGTTCGGATCTGTTGAACCAAATGGATTGATTAGGATAACTCCAATTAACAATGCCGCTGCGATGCCTCCTAATTGCCACCATAACGGAATTATTCTGTTTCTTTTCTTTTTGTCTAACGAAGCTTCAATGGAACTCCAAACTTTCTCGTCTGGTATTTCCTTGAAATCCATGAATTTATCTTGGAAAAATTCGTCTAATTTCTTTTCGTTCATCTATTTAAGACTTATATATTTTATTTATGACTTTTCATCATAAATAGTTTCCAACTATGACCAAAACCGTTCCGATAATGGACTGGGAAATTTTAGTTTCTATTTTCTCCTTTAAAAGCAATCTTGCTCTAGCCAGATTAGATTTGGACGTTCCAATGGTTGTCCCTAATAACTCACCTATTTCCTTATGGGTATACCCATCCAGAACATATAGGTTAAATGTCGTGCGATATTTATTCGGAAGTTCCCTAATGTATTCCAACAAGGTCTGTAGACATATATCGTTATAAACTGAATCTGCATTAGTCTCTTGCTCCGTATTTTCATGCACGACTGTTAGCGGTTCTTCCTTTCTATATTTTTGTAATACTGTATTTACGGTTATCCTTTTCATCCAACCCTCAAAAGACCCTTTTGATTTGTATTGATCGATCTTTTCATAAATAGTCATAAAGCTGTCATGAAGATTATCCTCCGCTTCCGTTTTGTTGCGTGAATATTTTAGGCATATTCCATAGAGTACGGACGCATATTCTCGATATAGCAGTTCTTGCGCTTTTCTATCGCCTTTTGTGCAATTATATACGAGCTCTTCTTGACTCACTTTGGTCGGTTAAATTAATTTTGGAATTTAATTAACGGGTACGATCACTTCTAGGAATTCAGCTTCCCCATCACTATTTTCTCCTTGAAAAAATTTAAAGGTATACGGCTCGTTGTAGATAACCGTAAAATTAAAAAATGCCTCACCATCAATGATTGATTGAGTGCAAGCTTCACTATCCGTTCTTATTGAACCTATTGCAACTACGTTCCTAACGGTTGTATCCTCTTCAGTTACATCAAAACCTTCATAAGCTGAGCAGCCGTTGGGTAATTCAAAAGTCACATCTACTCGATAGGTCTCATTTAATGCAAAAGATTCCGGTAAATTGGCACTGGTAATCCGCAAAGCGGTAAAATGAAAGTTAGGCTGGTCGTCATCAATTGAACAACCATTAAACAGTAGCCCCAAGCAAACAAAAAAGTAGACAACTTTCCTCCCCTTCATAAGAATATCTTTTGTTTAATAGATGCAAAGAAAGATGAAAGGTTGCGTAAGGGAATAAAAACAGAGGAAATTATACCGTTTTTACAGTTGAAGTGCTTTAATAGCCTCTCTAATCTTTCCTTCTAATTCTTCAAAAAGTTCTGGATTATCAAGAAGTAGGGATTTAACGGCATCCCTTCCTTGGCCAAGTTTGGTGTCGCCATAACTAAACCAAGAACCACTTTTCTTGACAATTTCGTATTCCACGCCCAAATCTATGATTTCTCCAACTTTGGAAATACCTTCACCGTACATGATGTCAAATTCTGTAGTTCTAAAAGGTGGAGCTACTTTATTCTTAACCACTTTTACCCGGGTTTTATTCCCCTTAACATTCCCATCAGTATCCTTAATCTGGGTAGATCTTCTAATATCCAATCGGACCGAGGCATAAAACTTAAGGGCGTTACCACCTGTTGTGGTCTCTGGATTACCGAACATTACACCAATTTTTTCACGTAACTGGTTGATGAAAATAACCGTACAGTGCGTTTTGCTAATGGAACCTGTTAGTTTTCTAAGTGCTTGGGACATAAGACGGGCATGTAATCCCATTTTAGAATCACCCATTTCGCCTTCGATTTCACTTTTAGGCGTGAGTGCCGCAACAGAATCTATTACAACAATATCTATAGCACCAGAGCGAATTAAATTATCGGCAATTTCTAGACCTTGTTCTCCATTATCCGGTTGCGAAATAATTAAGTTATCAATATCAACGCCTAATTTTTCAGCATAAAAACGGTCAAAAGCATGTTCCGCATCAATAAAAGCCGCAATACCTCCGTTTTTCTGAGCCTCGGCAATGGCATGGAGTGTTAAGGTAGTCTTACCCGAAGATTCCGGGCCATATATCTCCACAACCCTACCCCTGGGATAACCACCTACACCTAAAGCTATATCTAGCCCCAAAGAACCTGAAGGAATAACTTCTACATCTGCAACTACGCTATCCCCCATCTTCATGACAGCACCTTTTCCATAGGTTTTGTCCATTTTATCCAACGTAAGTTTTAGTGCCTTTAATTTTGCTTCTTTTTCCGAACTCATTTTTTATTTTATTTTTAAAACCATCTTATTTTGCATCCCTCATTTACTTTTCCCGATTGGGGTATCGAGAAAAATTTAGCCATCCTGAATTCTATTCAAGTTCCGATTGAGACAAATAAAATTTCTGTTTAATCGAGTAACACAATAATTGATCTACAGAAATTTTTATGGAGTGCTAAATTAATATTTCTTTTTGGAAAAGAAGAATATTGGACATCATTACGCAACCCTTTAAGACATTTATCATCTTTAAATAAAAAGAAGGTTGGTTAATACGTAATAATCTGTTGTTTTTGGTGGCAACAGGCAGTGGTGGCTATTTCCTTTTTAGGTATTCTTAAAGAATGCTATGAAGAAGAAAAAATGGAATGGCCAATGAAGAGTCTTGATAAATCAAGGCTCTTTTTTTAGTTGAACGGTTGAAAATAGACCTCTTTAGCTTCCGAAGTAGGACATAGGTCGAATGCAAACTTTTAAAATTTCCCTATTTTTACATTTTGTATAATTCTTTAACTTAAATATTGGTATAGCATGCAACTGTACAATACCTTAAGTGCTAAGGAGAGAGCGGCTTTAATTGAAGAAGCTGGGAAGGAACGCCTTACAATCTCTTTCTACAAGTATGCACACATTGGCAATACTGAAATCTTCAGAAATCATTTATTCATTCATTGGTACGAGCTAGATATTCTTGGCCGTATTTATGTGGCTCATGAAGGTATAAATGCACAATTATCGGTTCCAGCGGAGTATTTTGAGGTTTTTAAAGTCCATTTGGACAGTATTTCTTTCTTGGAAAATGTAAGACTTAATATCGCCATAGAACAAGACAACAAATCTTTTCTAAAGTTAAAAATTAAAATTCGTAATAAGATTGTCGCGGATGGGTTAAACGATTCCACTTTTGATGTTACCAACAAAGGAATACATGTAGATGCAGAAAAGTTTAATCAGCTGATTGATGACCCCGATACTGTTTTGGTTGATATGCGAAATCATTATGAAAGTGAGATAGGGCATTTTAAGAATGCCATTACTCCAGATGTGGATACGTTTAGGGACTCATTGGATGTAATAGAAAAGAATTTGGCGGACCACAAGGAGGATAAAAAGTTGGTTATGTACTGCACTGGTGGAATTCGATGTGAAAAAGCGAGCGCATACTATAAGCACAAGGGGTTTCAACAGGTATATCAATTAGAAGGTGGTATCATAGAATATGCAAAACAGGTTGAAGCAAAAAATTTAGAAAACAAGTTCATGGGCAAGAATTTTGTCTTTGACCACCGCAGAGGAGAGCGTATAAGTGAGGATGTTATTGCCAAGTGTCATCAATGTGGTGGCCCATGTGACGACCATGTTAACTGCGCGAACGAAGCTTGTCATTTATTGTTCATACAGTGCAAGTCCTGCGCACAAAAGATGAATGATTGTTGTTCCGATGCTTGTAAGGAAATCCATGAACTACCTTATGAAGAACAAAAGGCATTGCGAAAAGGAAAAACGGTAAGCAATAAAATTTTCAAAAAGGGGCGTTCAGCGGTATTAAAGTTCAAAAAGTAATTCTTTATAGTATATCTAGAGGCATTATTGTTCTTTAGATAGCAGTCTTCTTGACACATTATTTGGGGTCAATGAAAATGAGAGCCGCCAATTGCCTTTACATCGCGCTAAAAAAATAGTATCTTTACCTTCAAGTTTTTATGAACCTTTATCCGAAAAAATTAATACGTTTTTCGGAATCAATATAATAGAATATGGGTTGTAGTAGTTGTTCTACCGGCAAGGATGGACAACCAAAGGGATGCAAGAATAATGGCACTTGCGGTACAGATGGTTGCAATAAATTAACTGTTTTCGATTGGCTTTCCAACATGGCACTTCCCAATGGGGAAAAGCCATTTGAATTTGTTGAGGTCAGATTTAAGAACAGTAGAAAGGAATTCTTCAAAAATTCGGAAAATCTATCTCTTTCTATTGGAGACATTGTCGCCACACAGGCGCAATCAGGTCATGATATAGGCATGGTAACCTTAGTTGGGGAGTTGGTTCGTGTTCAAATGAAACGAAAGAAGGTTGATTTTAAGCTAGAGGATTTTCCAAAAGTATATAGAAAGGCTTCCCAAAAAGATATTGATATCTGGCAGAAATGTCGAGACAGAGAGGAAGAAATTAAAAAGCGGGCCAGAGAAATTGCTATTATCTTGAAATTACAAATGAAAATTTCTGATGTTGAATTTCAGGGAGACGGCTCAAAAGCTACGTTTTACTATACTGCGGATGAGCGCGTAGATTTTAGACAGCTGATCAAGGACATGGCCAAAGCTTTTGGTATCCGCATCGAGATGCGCCAAATAGGTTACCGGCAGGAAGCCCAACGTTTAGGTGGAATAGGTTCCTGCGGAAGGGAATTATGCTGTTCTACATGGCTTACGGACTTTAGGTCTGTAAGTACATCTGCAGCTAGGTACCAACAACTTTCCTTGAATCCCCAAAAATTGGCAGGTCAATGCGGAAAACTAAAATGTTGTTTAAATTATGAGTTGGACGTTTATTTGGACGCTCTAAAAGATTTTCCATCACAGGACACTAAACTCTTTACGGAAAAAGGATTGGCATTCTGCCAAAAGACCGATATTTTCAAAGAAACCTTGTGGTTTTCATATAAAGACGAGCCCGGCAACTGGCACGTACTCTCCAAACACCAAGTAAATGAGATTTTGGAAAAGAACAAGAGAAAGGAAAAAGTGGCCAGTTTGGAAATGTATGCCTTAGAAAATCCTGTTAAGGAAAAGGTCGTTTTTGAAAATGTGGTAGGCCAAGATAGCCTCACACGGTTTGATCAGCCTAAACGCAAGAATAACAGAAACAAAAACAAGAACAGAAATAGACGAAAGAATTCCAATAACAAAAGAAGAAATCAGAAGAATGCGTAGTACGGCATGTTTTTTAGTGGTCTTTTTAGTCTTATTCGCTTGCAAAACGGATATAGTTCGTACGGAATACAAAACACTCAGCAGCGGAGTATGGAACAAGGATGATACATTAAAATTTAACTTTAAGGAGTTGGATACTGTTCAACAGCACCATGTATTCATTAATGTGAGAAATGACAATAACTACCCTTTCAGCAACCTTTTTTTAATTACCTCCCTTACTACTCCAGAAGGGGAAGTCATGCAGGATACTTTGGAATATACGATGGCTTTGCCAGATGGGACTTGGTTGGGACACGGTAGTGGGAGTATCAAGGAAAACAAACTTTGGTACAAGGAAAACATCGTTTTTTCTTCGTCTGGCGTATATACTTTAGAGGTCATGCATGCAATGCGAAAAAATGGTAATGTCACGGGAATCATAGGTTTAGAAGGTATTACCGATGTTGGAGTAGAAATAACAAAAACCACCCCTTAAAATATGGCAAAAGCGGTTAAGAAAAAAAATCCGACTGGATTTTTCAAATTTATAAAGTGGTTTTGGATTTTATTTGCGTCGGGTGTTATTTTTGCGGCCTTGATGTTTTTTTCCGCCTCATGGGGTCTTTTTGGGGAACTACCCCCATATGAATATTTGGAGAACCCTCAAACCAACCTAGCTTCTGAAATATTATCTTCCGATGGTACTACTTTAGGAAAATTTTATCTTGACGATAACCGCACCAATCTTAAATATGAAGATCTTCCCGAGAATTTAGTGAACACCCTAATCGCTAGTGAGGATATTCGCTTTAGCGGCCATTCTGGAATTGATTGGTTCGGTACGCTAAGAGCAGCATTTTATTTAGGGAAACGCGGGGGTGCTAGTACAATTACGCAGCAGTTGGCCAAACAGTTATTTACTGGGGCTGCCGCCAGGGGGTGGAAGCGTTATACACAAAAAATAAAGGAATGGGTCTTAGCCGTTAGATTGGAAAGGAGCTATACAAAAGAAGAAATCGTAAGTATGTATCTGAATATTTATGATTTTGGAAATAATGCAGATGGTATTCGCTCTGCTGCTCGTATTTATTTTGGAAAGGAACCCATAGATTTAAAAGTGGAGGAATCTGCCATGTTGGTGGGAATGCTACAAAATTCTTCATTGTATAATCCTTTGCGTCGTGAGGAGTTGACACAAAAAAAGAGAAATATCGTTTTAGGACAATTGGCTAGGTATGATTTTATCTCAGAGAAGGAAAGAGATTCCTTGCAGTCCTTAAAAATGGATATCAATTTTAATCCTGAAAACCATAGGGAAGGGCTAGCTACCTATTTTAGAATGTATTTGCAGCGTTTTATGAGCGATTGGATTAAAAAGAACCCCAAACCAGCACTGGAAGGAGAAAGGGACAAATGGAACCTTTTTCTTGATGGACTAAAAATTTATACAACTGTTGATTCTCGAATGCAAAAAAATGCGGAGGAAGCGGTAGGTGAACACATGAAGCGACTCCAAGCTGAATTTTTTAATCAAAACACAAAAGAAAGAAATTCCAACGCACCTTTTCTAGACTTAAATACTGAGGAAACTGGTCGCATTATGGAGCGCGCCATGAGGAGATCTGAGCGTTGGAGAATTATGAAAGAGGAAGGGACTTCAGAAAAGGAAATACGGGAGTCATTCACAAAAAAAACAGAAATGACCGTGTTCGACTGGAAAAAAGATACCAAGGAAAAGGACACTATCATGACCCCTATGGATTCTATTAGGTATTATAAGACCTTTTTGAGAACCGCGATGATGTCCATGGAGCCTCAGACAGGCCATGTAAAAGCTTGGGTTGGAGGTATAGATTATAAGCATTTTCAATATGATAATGTATTCCAAGGGGCGATTCAGGCAGGTTCAACTTTTAAGCCGTTTGTTTATGCTGCCGCTATAGACCAATTACGCCTATCGCCTTGTGAAATGCTCCCGGACACCGAATATTGGATTGAAGCTGGCAAACATGGAAATATGGAGGCTTGGGGCCCAAAAAATTCAGACGGTACTTATTCTGGAAAAAATATGACCCTGAAGTACGCTTTGGCCAATTCAGTAAATACGGTAACAGCACAACTCATAGATAGGGTAGGGCCAAAAGCGGTGGTGAATATCACCAATAATCTAGGTTTCTCAAGAGAAATTCCAGCTGTGCCATCAATTGCATTGGGTACAGCTGACGTGAACGTGTATGAAATGGTAGGGGCGTATGGGATGTTCGCAAATGAAGGGGTTTATGTAAAACCGGTGATGGTAACCCGTATAGAGGATAAAAACGGAACGGTACTTTATGAATATGTTCCCGAAACAAAAGATGTATTGAGCAAAGAAGTGTCGTATGCCATGATAGATCTAATGAAAGGAGTTACCCAAAGTGGTTCGGGTGCCCGACTGCGTCACAATTACAATAAAAATACAACTTTATATAAAGAGATTATGACGGGGTATCCTTATGAGCTTACAAACTCAATTGCAGGAAAAACAGGGACTACTCAAAATAATAGCGATGGTTGGTTTATGGGAATGGTGCCAAACTTAGTTACAGGCGTTTGGGTAGGGGGTGAAGACAAACCTATACATTTTAACAGAACGGCTTATGGTCAAGGAGCCTCCATGGCCTTACCTATATGGGGTCTGTATATGAAAAAGAATTACGAGAATAAAGAATTGGGAGTTTCTAAAGAGGATTTTGAAGAACCTGAAAATATGTCTATTGAATTAGATTGTAATAAATTTGCACAAGAAATGAAACAGGATGATGATATAGAAGATGATCTTGAGGATATAGATTTTTAAACAAACCCTTTTATAAAGGAATTTAGTATGATAACGTTTAGACCTCGCACGCTGCGGGGTCTTTTTTTTTGAAAACATTCTTTAACTTAAAAGCTGTAAATTAGATTGATGATAATTTAGTACAACTATGATTAGGAAAACGGTATCAAATGTGAGCAATGCGTTGGAAGGAGTAAAGGACGGAATGACATTTATGCTTGGAGGGTTTGGTCTTTGTGGCATACCTGAGAATGCCATTAATGAGCTAGTAAAGTTGAACATTAAGGGTATAACGTGTATCTCTAACAACGCGGGAGTGGATGATTTTGGATTGGGTCTGCTACTTCAAAAACATCAAATAAAAAAAATGATTTCTTCATACGTCGGGGAGAATGATGAGTTTGAGCGTCAAATGCTCAGTGGGGAGTTGGATGTCGAACTGACCCCTCAAGGTACCTTAGCTGAAAAATGCAGAGCTGCCCAAGGTGGTTTTCCGGCATTCTACACTCCGGCAGGATATGGAACTGAGGTGGCCGAAGGGAAGGAGACAAGAGAGTTTAATGGCAAGATGTACGTTTTAGAGAAAGCTTTTAGAGCTGACTTTTCTTTTGTAAAGGCTTGGAAAGGCGATGAAGCGGGTAATCTAATATTTAAGGGAACTGCCAGAAATTTTAACCCATGCATGTGTGGCGCTGCAAAAATTACCGTAGCAGAGGTAGAAGAACTTGTACCTGCAGGAGAGCTAGATCCAAATCAAATCCATGTTCCGGGAATATTTGTTCAACGTATCTTTCAAGGGCAGCATTATGAGAAAAGAATAGAGCAAAGAACTGTAAGACAAAGGGATTAAATCATGTTAGATAAAAACGGAATTGCAAAGCGTATTGCTAAAGAAGTAAAGGATGGATACTATGTAAACCTGGGAATTGGTATACCAACTTTGGTTGCCAATTTTGTTCGGAATGATATTAGTGTAGAGTTCCAAAGTGAGAACGGCGTGCTGGGCATGGGTCCTTTTCCTTTTGAGGGAGAAGAAGATGCGGATATAATAAATGCTGGTAAACAGACGATTACTACACTGCCAGGAGCCTCTTTTTTTGATTCTGCCACAAGCTTTGCAATGATACGGGGCCAACATGTAGATTTAACTATTCTTGGAGCCATGGAAGTTTCTGAGAATGGAGACATTGCCAATTGGAAGATTCCCGGCAAAATGGTTAAAGGTATGGGAGGAGCTATGGATCTTGTTGCTTCGGCCGAAAATATAATCGTAGCCATGATGCATACGAATAGGACGGGTGAGTCTAAGCTTTTGAAAACGTGTACTTTGCCTTTAACTGGCGTAGGGTGCGTAAAGAAAATAGTAACAAATTTGGCCGTATTGGAGGTTACTTACAATGGCTTTCTATTATTGGAAAGGGCACCAGGTGTTAGTGTACAAGAAATAAAGGAAGCTACCGAGGGTAAGCTTTTGATTGATAAGGATGTTCCAGAAATGATTTTGAATTAAACTTTGTATGTGCTTTATCGATGAAATGAAACTGTTTGTTTTTTTCACAACATTTTAGAAAGCGTTCACAACAATAATTTAATAAGAAGTGTTTTTTGATGTTATATTTATCATGTAAAAGTAAGGAACCCAGATTAACCAGATAAATTTATCCTAAAATGAATTTCCAAATGAATCGCATCGCGCCAGAAGAAAAAGTACAAGTATATCGAAATGACTTTTTTAGCGGTATTGTACTCTTGACCAAAAAACTATTTATGTTATAGGTTTTTCAAAAAACTATTTTAAAGAGCAACCTCCCCAAGTTGCTCTTTTTTTATGCCTTAAATTCAAGGCTTACATTTTTTTGACAATTAGAACAACTACATCCTAATCTTTATATTAGCAAATCAAATAATCTTATAAAATAAGATACATTTAATCGATATAAAATAACGTTTTGTCGATAAAGTTTATATTTTTGTTATTCATACAACAGAAAGTAGCGTTTTTACCACATTTATAATTTTGTAGGAAAATTCTTTCATATATTTGTTGGGTAATCAAAGTGAATCCCAAATCGCTTTTAAAACTTAGCCTAAAATGAAGACTCTTTTTAATTGTTTGCTATTGTGTGTTCTTTTTACATCTTGTTCAAAAATAGAGATCAATGACGATCCCGTAATTGGAATTTGGCATCACACCGTAAAAACAGCTACTAATACCAATAAATTGGTAGTTGATTCTGAAGAATGGATTTTTAATGATGTCTACTTAGGTAGGTTTCATGGCTATAAAAACGGAGAAGTCATATTTCTAACAGATTTTAGCTGGAGTGTAGATAATAACATTTATACAGTTTCCTATCCTAGAACTGATTTTCCGGATGACTATGTGAAAATGGAAGAAACAGAAGATGGAATTATACTAATGAGAACGGAAGGGCGCCTATTTGCCGAAAAACAAGACTAAAATAGAATTTTAATGAAATACCTACTTATTATGCAAACCCAAAGCGAACAAAGACAAGTTGTAATTGAAACACCTGAATCAGAATTAAGATTTTTTATCAAAGGAATTATAAAACTTACCAA
>JBARUM010000672.1:0-6673 GCA_049645725.1 Maribacter sp. | reverse complement strand
GAATCTTTGGTAGCAGGCACTGGAACACCTTGTGGCCATACCGGTCTATTTGTCCAACAATCTACTTTATAAACCTTACCGATAACTCCAGATTGTATCCATTCTTTTGCCTCACGACTACCATTGCTAGAAGCTCCTTGGTTTCCCATTTGGGTAACAATGCCATTTTCCTTGGCAACCGTTGTCATCAATCTAGCCTCATTAATTGTATGTGTTAATGGTTTTTCCACATAAGCATGTTTTTTGGCCCGCATAAAAGGTAAGGCTATAGAGGCATGCATATGGTCTGGCGTTGCGACCATAATAGCATCAATATCCCTTAATTGTTTGTCATATACTTTTCTATAGTCCTTGTATCGCTTTGCATCAGGATATAAGGTATAAGTTGCTGCTGCACTTCTGTCATCTACGTCACATAGGGCTACAAATTTCACCTTTTGAGTTGCTTTTAAGCCCTGCATGACCCCCGCACCACGTCCCCCAACACCAAAGGCGCCCATATATAGGGTATCGCTTGGTGGAGTATGGTTTTTTCCCAAAACAAAACTTGGAACAATGGTAAAAGCAGTGGAGGCCGCTGTAGCGTTCTTAATAAATTTTCTTCTTTGCATGGAAATGGATGCCGTTTAGTTTAAACTAAGCAAGTAAGATACAAAAAGTGTTCTATAAACTACGTCTGTTTTGCGCCCGACTCTGCAATTTTCTATCAATTTTTAAGCTAGATAAAATTTATTCGATTCTAACTATGTACAACCTTCATTTAATATTAATCCAAGGAAAGTGTTAAAGATAGACCAATGGCTTAAAAATATCATAAAGTAGAATCCAAACACCCAAGGTAAACGTAATACCACTAGAACAAATTAAGTTAAACACACATAAATGAAAACTGAAAATTTTACCTCTTCGTCAAAAAAATCCAAGGGCTTTATTTTTAATAACAAAATCAGGATATTTCTAGAAACAGCAAATGCATGGGGTATTTTCGTCATGGGGAGTACCTTTGTTTTGATGCTTGCCTCTATATATGTGGTATACGTTCTACAGACAGATTTTGACCAATTTCAGACTGATCGTATGAGCACCACACTTGGATTGGGTTTTATGATAGTCGCTGGGGCTTTATTCCTTTTTAAAGCAGGCTTTTTCCTATACACGCTTTACAGGTATTTCCGTTACAATGCAATAGATTCCGTTACTGATAAGGAATTACCGACGGTAACAGTCATTGTGCCCGCTTACAATGAAGGGAGGCAAGTTTGGGCTACTTTAATGAGCTTGGCAGAAAGTGATTTTCCTAAAGAGAAAGTACAGTTACTTTCTATTGATGATGGTAGTAAAGATGATACATGGCACTGGATGCAAGAAGCTAAAAAGCAATTGGGAGACCGTCTGGCAATTTACCAGCAACCACAGAATAAAGGAAAACGCCACGCATTATATCGTGGTTTCAATGAAGGAACTGGAGAAATTTTTGTGACGGTTGATAGCGACTCCATTGTAAAGAAAGATACGCTACGTAATCTCGTTAGCCCCTTCATTACGAATGAAAAATGTGGTGCCGTAGCTGGGAATATTCGCGTATTGAACAACGAACAGGCCTTACTTCCTAAAATGTTGGATGTAAGTTTTGTATTGAGCTTTGAGTTTGTCCGTTCCGCAGAAAGTAGCCTGAATACCGTTCTTTGTACACCAGGTGCATTGGCCGCCTATCGCAGCACCGCCGTTTTTGCATGTCTTCCAGAATGGATAAATCAAACATTTATGGGACAACCTTCTGATATTGGGGAGGACCGTGCTATGACCAACATGATTCTAAAACAAGGATATCATGTATTGTTCCAAAGAAATGCTTACGCCTATACCAACGTCCCAGAAAAGTATAAAGGGCTTTATAAAATGTTCATAAGATGGGGTAGAAGCAATGTTCGTGAGAATATTCAGATGTCAAAATATGTGTTTACGAATTTTAGGGAGGGTAATAAAGCAGGTGCTAGATTATTGTTCTTTAGTCAAGCTACAAAAATTGTAATGAGCTATCCGTTCGTAATTTTTATGTTGTTTTTCGTTTTAACACATCCCTTATTATTTGTAAGCTCTACTTTATTAAGTATTTTGATTTTATCTACTTTCCCTATGATTTTTTATGCAAAGCGATACAATCTTGCAGAATCTTTTTGGGCTTATTCCTACAGTATTTTATATACATTTGGATTGTTCTGGATAACCCCATATGCTATTGCCACAGCAAATAGAAGAGGATGGCTAACAAGAGGGCTGGCGGAAAAGAAATAAGATTAGTCTATTTAATTATAAATCATAATTTTAAAGGAATTATTAACGTCTATTATAGTGTGCTTTTACAAGTATGTTGGGTGCAGAATATAAATTATGAGTGATTTGAAAAACAAAAAACTTGCTATTATCGGGTTAGGCTATGTAGGTATTCCGTTAGCTGTAGAATTTGTAAAGAAAGGTTTTAAGGTCATTGGCTTTGACATCAATTCAACTAAGATTGAAGATTTGAAGAATGGTAAAGATGTTACGGGAGAAGTAGATTCAAATGACTTGGAGGCAATGCAAAGGATTAATTTCACGGATCATAAAGATGATTTAATTCCTGCTGATATTTACATTATAACGGTTCCTACACCAATAGACCAATCAAAACAACCTGACCTGAAACCAATTTTAAGTGCAAGTAAATTGGTTGGGGAATGCCTTTCTAAGAATGATATTGTTATCTATGAATCCACTGTTTACCCAGGTTGTACAGAGGAGGATTGCGTACCTGTTTTGGAAAAATATAGTGGAATGGTTTTCAATGAAGATTTCTTTTGTGGGTATTCTCCGGAAAGAATAAACCCAGGGGATAAAAAAAGAAGAGTACATAACATTGTAAAAGTTACGTCAGGAAGCACGCCGGAAATAGCTAATGTGGTAGATGAACTATATAATGAAATAATTACGGTTGGCACCCATAAAGTTTCAAGTATTAAGGTTGCTGAGGCTTCTAAAATAATAGAGAACACTCAGCGAGACTTAAATATATCTCTAGTGAACGAGTTTGCGCTAATCTTCGATAAACTAAATATTGATACGGTTGAAATTCTTGAAGCAGCAGGTACAAAATGGAATTTTCTCCCATTTAGGCCAGGACTGGTCGGCGGACATTGTATAAGTGTGGATCCCTATTATCTAACGCACAAAGCGCAAAGTTTGGGGTATTACCCAGAGGTAATATTGTCAGGAAGAAGAATAAACGATAATATGGGTGTCTATATAGCCAATAGGGTAATTAAACTCATGGTAAGAAACAATCTTGCTGTTATAAAATCCAGAATATTAGTATTGGGCATAACATTTAAAGAGAATTGTCCGGATATCCGTAATTCTAGGGTGATAGATATGATTAAAGAGTTTCAAAGTTTTGGGGCCACATTGGATGTCTACGATCCGTACGCCAGCGCAGAAGAGGTTTATGATGAATACGATCTAAGTTTAGCCCCCAAGATAGGACAGAATTATGATGCCATTATTCTAGCAGTAGGACATGATAGTTTTAAGAAAATAAATTTAGGAGATATAAAGGCAAGCTCCAAAACAGTAATCTTTGATATTAAAAGTTTCTTCCCAAAACAGATGGTTACAGAACGGCTTTAGATTTTAAGAGTCTAAAAAAATCGCACCCTTGTTTTAAGAACTTTTTATTGTTAACGGATTCCATTCTTGATAGAACTGTTCAAGATAATCTAACATATATTGGTGTCTTTTCTCCGCTAATTGCCTTCCTGTTTTAGTATTCATTTTATCTTTGAGCAGTAATAGCTTTTCATAGAAATGATTAATGGTAGGAGCGTTGGATTTTTTATATTCTTCCTTGGTCATGTTTAAATTGGGCGATATGTTTGGGTCGTAGATGGACCTATTTTTAAATCCGCCATAATTAAAGGTTCTTGCAATACCAATAGCACCCATTGCATCTAAACGATCTGCATCCTGTACTACTTGAAGCTCGGGAGAATTAAATCGCTTACTTTTCGTTTTTCCTTCACTTAAGCCAGATTTAAATGAAATGTTCTCAACGATGTCCACCACGTGTTTAATTACCTTTTTAGAAACACCTAAAGAGTACAAAAAGCTTCTAGCCATTCCTGGCCCAACAGTCTCATCTCCATTATAAAACTTGGCATCACCAATGTCATGTAATAAGGCTCCCAAGCTAACCACTAGGATATTAACTTTTTCCTCTTTTGCTATTAGCATGGTATTGTTGAAAACACGCTGAATGTGAAACCAGTCATGGCCTCCCTCCGCATGTTGTAACGTTTCTTTTACAAAAGTTATCGTTTCTTCTACGAGTTCAGCATCCGTCATTTAAAAGAATTTATTCCAGAATTTACAGCCGCTTCGGTCTTGGCAATCAGAAGATCAATATCTCCTTTATTTTCTATTGGCTCATGTACATTAAAGGAAACTCTAGCTCCCAATCCCATGGGAAACTTACCGTACTGTACTAGTTTCCAAGAATTATTAATGCTAATGGGAACTATAAGTGCAGAAGGTGCTTTTTTCATAAGCATTTTTAATCCCATGGGCTTAAAGGGTTTGGGGTGGCCGTCTCTACTACGGGTTCCCTCTGGAAAGATTACGGCACTCCTTTTATACTTTTCAATATAGGTTCCCAACTTTCCGATTTCCAAAATAGCGCTTTTACCATCATTCCTGTCTATTAGAACTGAACCACCATGTCTTAAGTTATGGGAAACACTTGGAATTCCCTTGCCCAGTTCTTTCTTGCTAACAAACTTTGGATGATGTTTTCTCATATACCAAATAATGGGTGGGATATCGTACATACTCTGATGGTTCGTGACAATAATCAGGGGTCTGTTGGTTGGAATTGTAAATGTGTTGGTAAACCTGTAGGTGGTACCTAAAATATTAGTGCTTCGCATTAAAAATAAATTGAGTACGCTTACTGTTCTTTTAAGCCCGTCATGTCCAAAAAAACGTAATCCCAACCATTGAAGCGGATGAAAAAACAGAAGACAAGCCCCAAAGACAATAAAGAAAATTGGGGTAACTAAATATGACAGTAATTTCTGCATACTACAAAAATAAAAAACCGTTCATTTAATGAACGGTTTTTGAAAGTAACTTTTAAACGCTTTCTCTATTTCAAAGAGGGGTTTGGTATACGGCCTAACAGAATTCGTCATATGCCTGAATCAAGTTCTCGGCAATCATTTCCGCAGGACGCCCTTCAATATGATGACGTTCAATCATATGAACCAATTCACCATCTTTAAACAATGCCATTGATGGCGAGGACGGAGGAAAAGGAACCATTAGATTTCTTGCTGCATTAACAGCATCAGTATCCACACCGGCGAATACAGTCACGGTATGATCAGGAGTTTTTGCATTTTGCAAGCTCATTTTAGCCGCAGGCCTTGCGTTGGCAGCAGCACAACCACAGACAGAATTAACGACTACCAGTGTAGTTCCATCTTTTTTTATAGCGTTTTCCACCGCTTCAGCTGTATATAATTCTTCAAACCCGGCAGAAGCCAAGTCATCTCTCATAGGTTTTACTAATTCCGCTGGATACATAGTCTTTTTTTTAAATTAAAATCCATTAACAAAGATAATCAATTTGTCGTATTTCTTAGGTAGACCTTAACGTATAAGATAGAAAACACCTTCTGGGGTCAGAAATATTCGTTAAAGCTATAGGTCTATAAAATTTATTAAAGTTATTTCAAAGTAGTCTGCGCAAATTTCTTTGGGATCAAAAGATTCGTAAACATAGCCGCTGAAAACTACCTTGGTTTCATCCACCTTAAATTCATCGGCAAGATTGCAAGGAAAGAGTAATCCAATAAGACTACTTTCTTTGCTCTTGTCTGTAGTTATGGTTCCCTTTACATTTGCTACCCTGACAGCTATTTTTCGGTTTTCTTCTTTAAAGCACCCTTTTTTCGGGCCTTTGATGAGGAACTATAGTTTAGAAACAAGAAGATACAAGAAAACTTAACCAAAGGATTTTAGAGATTATATTTTAGTATAATGACTATTTAAAAAAAGTAAAAATCAACACAATTCCCATTTTTTATTAAGGGTATACTTTTTCAAAGGTTGTGTTGATTTCTAATAAAGGTATAACCTCATTTGCCAAGCTTCTTATTTCTTGGTTCTTTGTAATATCTTTGCCATTCATTAAAATCGATGTATGATTAAATGGGTTGGCGCCTTTATTGGTTTTTTTATAAGAGGATTATCCGGTGCTATATTAGGTTTTTTTGCGGGGAGTGTGATAGACGGATTATTCGGTTCGGGCAATCAACGAGCTAGAACCGTTTTTTCTGATTTTACAAGACAGTCTGTTTCTCCTGCTGATTTTGAGTTGAACCTTTTGTCACTCTGTTCCATTGTCATTAAGGCGGATGGGCAAGTTAGTCAATCCGAAATGGACTATGTCCGCCAATATTTTGTTGGTACCTATGGAAAGGAAAAGGCTAATGCCATTTTCAGAACTTTCAATGACATTAATAAAAAAAGGGAAATTTCCGCACAACATATTTGTACTTTTTTAACTCAACGAACTCGTTACGAAGTTCGTTTGCAATTACTTCATTTTTTGTTCGGAATCGCTCAAGCAGATGGGCGG
>JBARUM010000671.1:0-2705 GCA_049645725.1 Maribacter sp. | reverse complement strand
GCACTATTAAGAACCTTGGATGCTGATGAGATTGCCATTCCAAAAGAAAAGCTTAATCTTTTTCCTCCTAGGTCGTTTGGTTATGGTAGAACAAGAGAATCCATAAATGGAAAGACAGGGGTTTCTTTTGATGCGCTTTCCGCCCCGGAAACTGCCGCGGATATGACATTAGGTTTGCTTTTGCATCCAGAAAGGGCTTCAAGGCTAATTCAGCAAAAAGCACTGAACCCAAGTAATATTGGTCTAAAAGATGTTTTTGATGAATTGGTAGGTGAAACCATTATGAGATCGCATAAAGATTCATACATCCAAGAAGCGCAAAATAACATCAATTATAGAGTATTGTTTCATCTTATGAATTTAGCTGCACATGATGAGGTTCATCCGCAGGTAAATGCTATCTCCAATGAGCACTTAAAAGAATTAAAAACTACTTTAATTTCTAAAGGGAAGAATACCAATAGTATGGAAATGGTTAGAAGAATAGATGATTTTTATGCCCACCCTGATAAATTCAAGTTGATTCCTACTCCAATATTACCTGACGGCTCACCAATTGGAATGGATTGTTTTCATTAACACCATAATTGAAAGATAACATTTAATGAAAGTAAACCTTATAAGCGATACGGTAACAAAACCAACCCCAGAGATGTTGGATGCCATGATGACCGCAAAGGTTGGTGACGATGTTTTTAAAGAAGACCCTTCAGTTAACGCTTTAGAGGAAAAAGTTGCTACTATGTTCGGTATGGAGGCCGCTCTTTTCTTTCCAAGTGGTACAATGACCAACCAAACCGCTATTAAACTGCATACCAATCCGGGGGAGCAATTGATCTGCGATAAGTATGCTCATGTTTTTAATTATGAGGGTGGGGGCGTGAGTTTCAACAGCGGTGTTTCTTGCAGACTGGTAGATGGTCATAGAGGAATGATGACGGCTATCCAAGTTGAAGAAGTGATCAATCCGCCTGATTTTTACCATAGCCCTTTAACTACATTGGTTTGCGTAGAAAATACTGCCAACAAGGGTGGAGGTTCATGTTGGGATATTAAGGAATTAGAAAGAATAAAAGTAGTATGCGAAAAGCACGGTTTGGGCTATCATTTGGATGGAGCTCGATTATGGAATGCCATTGTAGCTAAAAATGAGACGCCCAAGCAGTATGGAAGTCTTTTTGACACAATAAGCGTTTGCCTTAGCAAAGGTTTGGGTTGCCCTGTTGGTTCCGTTCTAGTAGGTTCCAAATCCATGATTCAGAAAGCACTACGAATTAGAAAAGTATTGGGAGGCGGTATGCGCCAGGCTGGTTATCTTGCTGCCGCAGGAATTTATGCATTGGATCATCATATAGATAGACTTATCGTTGACCACGGCAAAGCAGTTGAAATAGGTAAGGTGTTAAATTCTTTAAGGTTCATTAAAAAAGTAGAACCTATTGAAACGAATATCGTCATTTTTGAAATAGATGAGAGTTATAAATCTAGTTCCGATTTTGTTTCTAAATTATTGGAAAATGAAATACATATCATAAGTATGGGCCAAGGAAAACTACGGATTGTAACTCATATGGATTATACGGATACTATGCACGAAAGGGTATTACAAATACTTACAAAATTATAACTTTTTTATTGTTTTTACCTGCTGTAAACTGTTTTTCAGATTCTTAATACCATTCTCCATTCCCGCTTCTGAAGTATAAAGCCCGCTGCTTCCAATAACCTTTCCTTCTTCATTTTTTAAGTTGAAGAGAAATTTACCGTCAATGTTGGTTTTCCGTTCAAAAAGAGTCATTGGTGTATTACCCTTCTCTAGAATGGTAATGGTTTTTTCAAAAACCATTTTGTCCCCAAAGGGAATACTTTCCAATAGTGTTTTACCTGATTCAGATTTAATAACAAACTGTAAATCAGCAGGTTTATTTTTCCTTATTTCAATCATTATTAGCACTTTTCCTTTAAAGATACTAAATATTGAAAGGAATAATATCTAGAACTTAAGGAGATTATTTAAATAACGTATCCATACCAGGTATATTGGGCATACCTTCCTTCGCAACTGCAGCAAGTTCTGCTTCATTAACCTCGGTGGCTTTTTTTATTGCTTTATTAATTGTTAGAATCAAATAATCTTCTAGCTGTTCCTTGTCTTCTAAAAGACTGTCCGCGATACTTATTTTTTTTATTTCTCTATTAGCGGTAATGGTAATGTCTATTGAGCCATCAGAAGATTCTTCATCTAACATAACAGTATCCATTCGTTTTTTAGTCGCTTCTACTTTTTGTTGGGTCTCTTTAAGCTTTCCCATCATACCCATCATATCTCCAAACATAATTTCTAGTTTTAAATCTTAGTATTGTAAAAGTACTAAATTACCCGAATTTAAATTTTGATTAGCAATAGCATCATGTTACAAAGAACACTTTTACTAATTAGTATTATTTTTACCGTTGCTTGTAAAGATGAACAAAAAGATAACATGCCCAAAATAAATCCTCCCAAGGCAAAAAAAGTTGCCAAAGAACTCGTAATTCATAACGATGTAAGAATTGATGATTATTACTGGTTAAATGATAGGGAGAATGAGGAAGTACTCTCTCATTTAAATAAGGAAAACGAGTTTTACGCCAAACAAACAGCGCATACGAAAGAATTTCAAACAGTGCTTTTTGCCGAGATGAAAGGTAGGATAAAGGAAGAT
>JBARUM010000670.1:0-5261 GCA_049645725.1 Maribacter sp. | reverse complement strand
TATTTATGGCATTAACCATACTTTGGCCAAAGGTGTTATGCCTGGTTATGTAACCCCTTTTGGTTTTATTTTTTTGCGTGTCGTAGGTGCTACGATTCTATTTTGGTCCATTTCTTTTTCTGGTCCTAAAGAAAAGATTGAAAAAAAAGACTGGGGAAGAGTATTCTTGGCTGCCGTGCTAGGAATGGCCATTAATATGTTGTCCTTTTTTAAAGGACTAGAACTTTCAACACCTATAAACAGTGCCGTTTTAGTTACCATCAGCCCTATTGCCGTGGTCGTACTATCTGCTTTTTTGTTAAAGGAACGTATTACGCTGAACAAAGGTTTGGGTATCATTTTAGGTTTTATAGGGGCTGTTTCCTTAATCCTTTTCGGTGCAGAAATACGGCAAGACGCTCCTAACATACCTTTGGGTAATACCTTGTTTGTTTTAAATGCAATTGCCTACGGAGCATATTTGGTAGTTGCCAAAAAATTGGTCACTAAATACCATCCGCTTACGCTAATGAAATGGCTGTTCACTATTGCCGTGATCATCAATTTTCCGATTACCTTTTCTGATTTTCTAAAAATAGAATGGCTCACCATGCCCCTTTGGGCTTATGGAGTCCTTGCTTTTGTGATTATCGGCACAACATTTTGCACCTACCTGTTCAATGTTTTTGCGATGACGGAGTTAAAAGCCAGTACCATTGGAGCTTTTATTTATGTGCAACCTATTGTAGGTATTGTCTTTGCCTTGCTTACCGGAAAGGATACGCTCACATTTATAAAAGTTGGAGCTGCGGCCTTGGTATTGATCGGAGTGTATTTAGCCAGTAAAAAAGTGAAGTCCTAGCGTTTCATCCATAATTTTTTGAGCTATAGATAGTCCTAAAAAAACTACCCTTAACAAAAAACCGTTCATCGTATTCTAATACTAAACGAGTACTAAAGAACGTTTATCATTTTAGAAAACATTTGGCAAGGGACATTTCCTAAGTTATTGTTTCTAAAATTAGCCCACTCTAATTTAACCTACGCTCAAATGTTATACCATTATAGGATTACTATCCTATGTGCCCTTTGCTTATTTACGTTTATGAGTGGCACAGCTCAAAACCAAGAACCAATAGTCGTAAACAACAACGTATCATCACTGTTGTCATCCCTACAAACTTTTGCCACTTCTAAAAATTTAAAAGAAGCACCTGTTTTTAGAATTTCGGAAAAGAAACAGTTTGTATTAAATCTCAATGTAGAGAAAATCGTGAACAATGAGCACTTTTATATCGGCGCTATCGGAACAGCTAAAAACACTTCTTTTAGCATGTCCTTTAACGGAAAAGAACTAAAAGGCCATATTTTAGAAAGAGACATCAATCGGGCTTACAACATATATTCCCTCCCCAATAAAAAAGTCTATCTAGAGGAAACGGATATAAATACCATTCTCTGCGTCGATTATACCAAAACCACAAACACTACCAAAAAATCCCTCAGAAACGAAGTAGCCAAAATGGCTCCTACTAACTTAGAAAGCAGACCTGGCGCCATCGCTGTCGTATATTTAGATTTTGACGGAGAAACGGTTTCTGGGACCAGCTGGAGAAACGGTAATACAATTAATGCCCAACCCTCGGGATTATCGGATGCGGAAATCTTAAGGGCATGGGAAATTATGGCCGAGGATTTTAGCCCTTTTGATATCAATATCACCACCAACAGAGCGGTGTACGACCAAGCTACGAGCAACCAAAGGATGTTCTGTATTTTTACCCCAACGGATAGTGCTGCACCTGGTTCGGGTGGTGTTGCTTTCATAAATTCTTTTTCAAGTAATTCCAATAATCCATGCTGGGTCTATAATTTAGGTAGTGGTAAAGATGCCGGTGACACCGGTTCTCATGAAGTAGGACACACCATGGGTTTAGACCATGACGGTAAAGGAGGTACGGAATACTATCAAGGACATAATGATTGGGCTCCCATTATGGGCTTTAGCCTGGGTAGGTCTATCGCTCAGTGGAGTTTTGGCGAATACAGCAATGCTTCAAATACCGAAGATGATATTGCCATTATTACCAATTCTCGTAATAATTTCGGTTTTGTACCGGATGACCATGGAAACAATATTCAGAATGCAACAGAATTAAACGCAAATGGCAGTGGTGTAATCGCTGAAGAACAAAATAGCGGAACCTTACATAACAGGGGAGATAAGGATGTTTTTAGTTTTTTAACACAATCCGGTGATGCAAATTTCCAGATTTCCCCGGCCCTAAATGACCCAAACTTGGATATTAGGGCTAGAATCCTGGATTCCTCAGGGAATGAAGTCGCCGTTAGTCAGGCTTCCAACACATTAGCGGCAAGTTTTAATACGGCACTAACAGCGGGTCTGTACTATTTAGAAATTGATGGCGTAGGCAATAGAACTGTGGAAGACGGTTATTCTGATTATGCCTCTATTGGTCAATACTCCATTTCTGGACAGTATACGGTGCAATCTCCTGAAATTGACCTTCGTATCGTTTCCGTTAGTCCAAGTGATGACGATTTTATATGCGGTGATGTCACCCCCGTAGTTACAGTTAGGAACAGTGGTCTAAATACGATTAACGGATTTGATATCAACTACGCATTAAATCAAGACTCCCCAAGTACATTCACTACAGATACTGTGCTCGAACAGGACGAAGAAGTAACCCTCACGCTGCCGGTTTTAATGTTAGAAAGTGCAGGCGATACAGAACTTAATATAACTGTTATAGTGGCGGATGATGCCTTACCTGGTAATAATAGCACCACTGAGGAATTCTTTGGTAACAAGGCTGCGGTTGCCGCGCAAGCAAATACATTTGAAAATGAAAGCGATGCCCTCATATCTTTCAGCAATGATAACAACGACCCATTATGGGAAAGAGGTATTGCATCTGGCTCCGTCCTAAACCAGGCCGCGTCCGGCAACAATTCCTACGTAACCAATTTAGACGGCAACTATCCAGATGCTCAAATTGCTTATTTAATCACCAATTGTTATGATTTATCAACCATAGAAGGCCCTGTTCTAAAATTTGACATGGCCTATGACTTGGAAATAAATTTTGATATCCTTTATGTGGACTACTCTATAGACGGGGGCGCTACATGGAGTATATTGGGCACCAGTAATAGTCAACCCACTTGGTATAATAGCAATAGAACCAATGCGTCCTCCGGGAACAGCAATGATTGCCAAAACTGTCCTGGCGCCCAGTGGACCGGAACAAATGCTCAAGTATCCAATTATGGTTATGATTTTGCCATAAATGCTAACCAAGGCGAAACGGACTTAACACAGGAAGGCAATGTCCTTTTCAGATTTGTATTTCAGTCGGATGCTTTTGAAACTAATGAAGGCGTACTTATTGATAACCTCATAATGGAAGGCACCGAACGCGATGATGAAGATGATGATAATGACGGTATACTCGATACAGAAGACAACTGCCCCTTAACCCCTAACCCAAATCAATTGGATAGCGATGGTGACGGAATTGGTGATCTCTGCGATGATGATGATGACAATGATGGCATACCTGATGTTGATGATAATTGTATACTAACGGCGAACCCAAACCAAGAAGATACTGATGCCGATGGGATAGGCAATATATGCGAGGACCCAAATGATGACGATGGAGATGGTGTAGCCAACGATTTGGACAACTGCCCGTCATTAGCAAATGCCAACCAGGCCGATGGTGACAACGACGGTATTGGAGATGGTTGTGATATAGATTTGGACAATGACACCATTCTCAACGAGGATGATAACTGCCCCTTGACCGCAAATCCAGATCAATTAGATGTAGATGGTGATGGTATCGGTGACGTATGTGATCGGGACAATGACAATGATGGTATTGACGATGCTAATGACAACTGCCCCTTAATTGCCAATCCAAATCAAGAAGATGGGGATAATGATGGTATTGGTGACGTATGTGACAATTCTAATGATGATGAAGACGGAGACGGCATTGCCAATGAGCTTGATAACTGTCCGTTCACTGCCAACCCTGATCAGTTAGATACGGATGGTGATGGAACTGGGGATGCATGCGACAACGATGATGACAACGATACAATTTTGGATATCGTTGATAATTGTCCAACGACCGCTAATACCGATCAAGAAGATTTTGATAACGATGGTATAGGAGATGTATGTGATGTCGATTTGGATAATGACGGAGTGCTGAACACCATTGATTCATGTAACCAAACCCCACCAGGAGCAACTGTGGATATGGCGGGCTGTCAAGTATTCTCTATAACTAGAGAAAATTATAATATAGTAGACCAACCTGAAAGTTGTAGAGGCCAAGATGATGGTACTATTTTCATAACCACTAGGGAATCATACTCTTATACTGCGGTTCTTAGTAGTGCTAATGCTTCACAGACCCAAGAATTTACAACGGATGTTCTTTTTGAAGGACTGGAGCAAGGTATCTACACGCTATGCATTACAGTATCGGAAGAACCAGATTATCAAGAGTGTTTTGACATTAGCGTTGAGGAACCGGAAATTTTTGAGGTAGTCCCTGTCATTGATCCTTTCGAGAACGTGTTGTCTTTAGAAATTACCGGAGGTGGCAACTATACCATTGTCTATGGTGATCAAACCATTACGGATAATGCTGGTCAATTAAATTTACCTATTACAAGCTCAAAATCCCAACTTACGGTAACATCAGAACGGGATTGCGAAATGGTATTCGAAGAATTAATTGTTCTAGAAACGGACTTTCTAATTTACCCTAACCCTGTAGCGGATGGAGAATTATCTGTTGATAGCTCCAGAAATCTGGAGTCTATTATTTCAATCCGTTTATACGGTATGAATGGTGGTCTTCTTAGAGAATTTTTTCTTGAAAATACTACGGAAACTACTTTGAGATTGGATGTATCTGGCTTGGCGAGTGGTAATTATATACTAGACATACAGACCGCCAGTGAGAACGAGGCCTATAAAGTGATCATCCGATAAAAGCGGATTAATGCCAATTTACGTCAATGGCACTCCATCTAATTTTAAAATCCTTTAGATGCAATCTTATATTTTTGCTATGCATGCATAATACTTAAGAAAAATACCCTAGTTTTGAAAAGAAGCAATTGCGCTTTGGATTTATAACTAAATTTAGAATCCTTTAAAACCAGTATCCATGAATCAAAAACCCGCTTTTCTCAAAGATTTGTCCTTACCGGCTATTGCCGCGCCCCTATTC
>JBARUM010000669.1:0-3937 GCA_049645725.1 Maribacter sp. | reverse complement strand
ATTGGACTGGCTCAAAACCAACGGATTGAATGACGAAATAAGACAAGTTCTGGTCAAGCATGTTACAATGTCCGTTTTAGCTGATTTCGTGAACTTTATTTTTGAATCATTAAGCTGTGCCATGAGAGGTAAAATGTCAGTTGCATATGCCCTCTTACGAAAACCATTAACCGATGAACTTTTAATTTTTGAACAAATATTAGATAACGACGAAGATTTTATAAACAGATTTTTTCATGATGGAGAGCCGTCTAATTACGACCCTCGTGCCAGAAATATAGATAAAAGGAAGATTATTGCAAATGCTCTGAAAAAATCTAAACCTAACATAGTTTTCAATTCAGAACTTATCTACGATTTAAGATACGGAAAAACCTTAGGAAAGGGCATAAATGGGATTTCAAATCATGCCCTGCATATTGTCACAAATGACAAGAACTACAAAACAACAGAACAAAATCTAAATTTCGTATTCTCCACCAAGGAAGATGTGTTGGAGTATTGGAATAATTATTATTTCCTTGTCCCTTATCTTTTAATTTATTCAGTTTCAGTAGTTGACAATATAATATCCAAGTTTTTAACCTCTAAGGAAAATGAACATTTCCTTAATGTCAAAGTAATGATTCGATTGATTGGAATTCTGCTTTGGGATGAATGGCGAGATGGAGAAAAAAACAAAAATTCCAAAATATTTGAACTTCTTGGGGGAAATTTAAAATTAGATTGTGAAGAATGCGGTGCAAATATTGAACTAGAAAGAGCAGATTTTGAATTATTTCTAGAAACAGGCACATTCCTTTGTCCTACCTGTTTTAATAATCTTATTAATTCTCCAACTGCCATTAAAGGATTAAATGAATTCATTGAATTGTTGAAAAAACTTAAGGAACCAGGAACGTAAAAAAACGGTAACAATACCTGCCTTTAGCAAATAGGGCATAAAGTGCTAAATTTAAAGGCTTGGGCATATTTGCTAAGTCCGCCAAATCTTTTGGATTTGGCAATTAAAAAAGAAAAATAATCACAAAACAAAAAGCTCTAGCTCGCAGACCAGACGGAAACGAATAGTTTCCTTGCCTGCCCTAATTGCCATTGCCTAGCCATTGCTCCCTAATCCCTCTTCACGGCAAACAAAGGTTTATCCATAAACAACCATTTCAATTTTAACCCTATTTCGGTAAACTCAAAACCAGCTGCTGTAGCCGAGGCGATGTTACTGTATTTGCCATAAAGGTTGGTGCTTAGGCGTTTTGAGAATTGATGTTGTAAGGCGGCTTCGGCTCTAAAAATAGGGGTATTGGGGTCGTTTTCCACTTGTTGGTACCCCGTAGCGGCACTAGCCATATAACTCGTCTTTTCAGAAAATTGTCCGCGTATATCGGCAAAAAGTTCTACGGCTTGGTATTCTTCCGGACTAAAGTAAATGGTGGGTACTTGGTCTTTAAAGGTGATGTACTGGTAGTTGACACCCATTTTTAAAGCGGGTTTTTGCATTAACGTATAGTACAGAGAAGTAAACATCAAATTGCGGGTATTGGCATCACTCTGTTGCGTATGCATCAATTGGGTGTACCAGCCCAAATTAAAGTTGGTACCTAGGGTATAATTGAGTCCGTAATGGTTTTGCACAATTTCACGTTCAATGAGGTCGGCATTAAAATTCTGGACCTCACGTTGATAGCCTACGGTCAGGTTTTGCAATTTTAAAGGTTGTAATTGCAGTTGGGCATCCAGCACCGGTTGGGTGTATGCCTCGGTCATAAAACGGGAGTTGTTGAAACCCACCACTGTTTTTAAAGTGGTCTTGGGGAGCACTTTATACTGCAGTCCTGCCAATATCACATGCGAATTGGCTTGGTTTCCAGTAACCGTATTTTCCGTAGTTCGGTAGAAATACGAAACCGTAGTCCGAAACTTTGTAGATAAAGCTATGTCTGCCGTAGTGTTCGTATAGTAGGCCAAATTGTTGCCATTATCAAAAGTATAGGCGGCATGCTCCTCTATATTGGGAGTATACATAACGTCTAACTTTTCTAAAAAGCTTTTGGCGTCTTTTGGATTTTTGTAAATCGCCAAAGTTTGATACGCGGCTTTATAGGCAGATATAATCCGGTCGGCTGCAAAAAGTGCATTGGCTTTTCCGAGGTTACCATCAAAAGAGGTACTGTCGTTCTTCAAAATAGCATCATAGTTTTGTACTGCGGCTTTGATATCCCCGGTGTAGAGACCCAAAGTGGCCATAAGGGCATGGATCCAATTGCGATCGGGGTAGACACGTTTCAAACTATCGATTTGCGTTTGGGCCTTTCTAAACTTTCGGTTCCAGATCAAGGCTTGTACATAACGCTCGTTGGTACGTTCTTTCAGTTCATAATCCTCAAAACGGGCTACTTTGTTTTTGGCGGTCGAGGCAATGACCAATGCCTCTTTATCGTTCTCCGCAATATGTTCTGCCAAACTTATACCGTTCAACGCCGTGATGGAATCAATAGGGGAGATTGCATACGTTTCATACATGGTTTTGGCGCTATCCGTCTGTTTGGTAATCAGATATAGGTTCGCCAAGTTCAATAAAGCGTCCTTGTCATTAGGAAAGTCGGTAAAGATTTCTTTTAATAAGCTTTCACCGGTCGCATAGGCTTGGTTGTTAACGAACTGGTTGGCATAGCCCAATCGCATATATTTTCTAGAAACTTTGGCACTGGGGTTTTCCGGTTTTAGCTCCAAGGCTTCCTCAATCCATTTTAGGGCTTCCTCATATTCCTTTAAGTTGCTAAGGGTGTTGGCATAGCCCAGAACCGCTCCAAACTCCCCCGGGTGCTCAACTACCATTTTGGCGTATAAAGGTTTGGCGGCTTCGTATTGCTTATCCCACAGAAAGGATTCATTATAGTTTATGGCGACCTCAAAATCATTGGGGTAGGTTTTCATCAACCCTGCGAATAAAGAAGTGGCCTTTTGTGGTTCTCCGCTCAAACCTACTGCCCGACCATAACAGATTTGGGCCGTTTTATTTGTAGGTTCGGTTTTTAAGGAGTTTTCAAAGAAAGTCTCAGCTGCTTCGAAGTCTCCATTTTCCAAAAGGGCAAATCCTTTTTGCAAAGGTTCCTGTGCATGTAAAAAAATAGATAGCAGGCAAAATACGGTTGTAGTTCTTAAAATACGCATAGGTTAAGTTTTTTGGATTTTTCGGCCTTCCATTTTCTGGCCTTCCATCCTATTAATATTGGTTATGTAAAGCTACGGCGGACTTTACCACCCCGGAAGTGCGATAACTGCCATTCGTCTACAGCAATCGTCCATCCACCTAAACCGCACCATTTTGAAGGTTGATCCGACGGATATTTGCCTCGTAAACGCAATAAAAACTTAACCTTAAAATCAGAAATTATGGCCTTACAGATTACACAAACGAGAAGCATGTTTTCCGTTTTCGGAGAACTGAACAGTGCAAATGCGAATATCTTGAGCAGGCACATGCAGGGATTCATTAATCCTAACAGTGCAGTAACCCTCAACTTGGAAAGGGTTCAGGCAATGGATCCTAGCGCCGCCTTTACGGTAGAACAGATGTATTGCGGTGCTGTACGTGACAATTGTATTTTATCTGTATTGGGCTTGGGTAACACTAATATATTGCCCGTATTTAAACAAACCAAAACTTCTTATATACTGAGCGATGACCGTATTTAATATTCATACAAAGAGCGTTTCCCCCGAAAAGTTGTTTATGGGTAGTGTGCTTCTGGTCAACGGAGGCAACTACCTGTACAACTTGGTATTGGGTAGACTGCTAGGGCCTGAAGCTTTTGCCGAAGCAGCACTCTTGGTAACCCTGTTATTGGTTTTGTCCTTTTTGGGAATGACCTTTCAACTGGCTACGACAAAGTTCGCCGTACTCTTCTCAGGAAAAGATTGGGATGCCTTTGAACAA
>JBARUM010000668.1:0-3009 GCA_049645725.1 Maribacter sp. | reverse complement strand
TATTTATATTTCGTTTTGTGGGATATAACTACTTTTAAGGCCATTTCTATTTTATGTTATCAATCTTACCTAAAATAAGGCAATATTAGGAATATAGACTAAAACCAAGTAGTAAACTTGATTTTTTTAAACAAAAGAAATCAACAGAAGGTTTTATTCGCCATTCTCTAAATATTAGTGAAATACTTGATTATCTTTCGTAGTATTTGACGCTGTCAAAACTTAAAATAATCGTAGCTGTGAATCCTTATACTCCTCATGCAGGGCAGTATTCAACTTAGGAAAAGTTTTGTCCCTAAAGTATTTTCTTCTCGCGAGCTTAACCATATCATGTATTTGAGTGGCTATTGTGCCCTCACCGCGGCTTCGTATTCCAAAACGACTATCATTTAATGTTCCTCCATGGCACTCTTGTATTTGATGGAGCACCTTTTCTGCTTTGTCCGGCATTGTTTTCTTAATCCAATCCGTAAAAATACCTCCAATAGCACCATTTAGTCTTACAACGGTAAAAGCAAAAGACCTAGCTCCGTTATCCGAAACGGCCTTAGCTAAGTTAAGCACTTCATGGCTATTAATACCTGGTATAATGGGTGCTAGCATGGCGTTCACCGGAATATCGTTATCAGATAAAATCCGAATAGTTTCCAATCTTTTTTTTATTGTTGCAGTTCTAGGTTCTAAAATTCGTCTTGTTTCTTCGGACAACGACGTGACGGATATGTTTACCCCTATAAGTTGATATCTGTTCAGCTCCTTTAAAATATCCAGATCTCTTAAAACCAAAGAATTCTTGGTTATAATGCCTACGGGATGACGATATTTTAAGAAAACTTCCAAACAAGCGCGCGTAATTTTAAATCTTTTCTCGGCCGGTTGGTAGCAATCTGTATTTCCAGACATTACTATAGTACAAGCCTTCCAATTTTTTCCCTTTAATTTTGAGTATAACAATGCGGGAGCATCTTTTTTTACAAGGATTTTTCTTTCAAAGTCCAATCCAGGGCTATATCCCCAAAATTCATGTGTATTTCTCGCATAGCAATAAATACAGCCATGTTCACAGCCTTGGTAGGAATTCATGGAATATTGCATGCCCACATCTGGGCTCGTAACTCTATTGACAATGGTTTTAGGGAAAATAGGAATATACTGGGTTCTGTTGTTATCGGCTTCCTCTCCTTCTATTCTACAGAATTCAAGGAAATCATCCCGTGTTTCATAAATATGCTGAAGGTATTTGTTAGGTGTGTTCTGTTGTGCTCCTCTTCCCTTTATAGGGTCATCATTCATTATTAGGATTTATTCCAAATTTATGGAATTATTCCATAAATAAAAATTATTTAACACCTACATGAACCAGTTGTTTTTTGTTTCCGCGCTTAGCGTAAAACATCAATTCGTCTGCCTGGTTGTCAACAAGTGGCATGGAGACCATTAAGGGTAATCGCGCCTCGGTACCATCAATTACTTTATCATAATTCATATGTCCGTTTTCATCCAACTTAATTAAAAATATGTTTCTATTTCTTCCTAGGCCTTGTTTGAACATAATTCTTTCCGCCCCTATTTGTTGCGGATTTTCAGAAGCCGTACTAATAAAGAAATAGGTATTATCCCCCTTTGTATAAGCGCTATAAGAAGCATAGGCACCATCTCCCTGTGTAACCTCGGCCTTATTGATATTGCGCGCCCAGACCATCTCACCGTTGGAGCTTAGTTTTACACTCACAATATCATTATGATGGTATCTGGTCACCATAACCCGTCCTCCACTGGAATTTGCCTGCGTACTGGTACTCGTAAAATATTCCTCTGCATTAAAGAGGATATGCCCATCATTGGTAATGTTCATACTTTTGAAAACCAAGTCCTTTATGGTCTTGTCATCTTCCCTACCAAATTTGTCCATCATAAATTGATTGGAAAAAGCATTGAACTTCTGAGATTCTATAGTCAATGAATTTGGGTTCAATTTAAAATAGGCTATACCGTTATATCTATTATCCTTTCGGTCAGCATAAAATCCTACACACAACACCGTATTATTCTTAAAAATAGGTTTTAGTGCTTCTGGAAATTTTCCAGGGGTATAGAAAGATTGTGTACTCCTGCCATTGTTAGAAATACGTACCAATTCATACTGAAACTTGCGCTGTGTAGCGTTAAACCGTTTCTTTTTAAAATAAGCCTTCCCTACCAAGTAGACATTACTTAAATCCTCTGAAAAAGCTATATTTTCAAATGCATAGTTCTTCTCCTCCACCTCATCGGAGAAATCATGTTCCATCAGCTTGCGTAAACTGGTATCGAAAACATGGATGATATGTTGATTTTCTTTTCTTTTCTTGAAATGGGTGGTAATGGCAAAGGCAGATTTGTCATCATTAAATAGTACCGATGTTGTAAAGCCGGAGGAGAAATTCCGATTGTAATAATTTCTGTCTAAAGGCTGCTGCACCGGTTCGGATGAAATGGATAATAGAACCTCTTTAGTAAAATTGAATTCTGAGAACGGGCTACGGTGTACGATATATTCATATGAAGCTTTACCAAAATTATACTCCAAAAACAGCAAATATACCTGACCATTTTTTACATATGCCTCCACGAAGTTAGAATTCTTGAGCTTATAATTATATTCTGAGAGCAACTCAAGATCTTTACTGTAGTGTTCTACCAAATATCCTTTTGGTCTCAAGACTATTCCTGAAAAATAAGAACGAATTACAATTGTGCCTCCATTACCATCATCGGCTATTGACAATAGGTTAGAGTACTTGTGCTTATCGTTATATTTTTCTCCAATGGTATAGGCTATATCTTTTTCTTGTGCAAAACTGCCCAAAGCAGCCATAAAAAGAAATACAAAGGCCACACTTTTACTAAACATAATTGGTCCGGTTTTCTGTTACGAACCAGGGAATTCCGCTTTTCGCTTTTCTAGAAACGCCGTTGTACCCTCGGTAAAATCGTCCGTTCCAAAGCAAGCACCAAATGAGTTAATTT
>JBARUM010000667.1:0-4044 GCA_049645725.1 Maribacter sp. | reverse complement strand
GTTGACACATTGGAAAGGGTAGAAATAATGCAGGATTTAAGAAAAGGTATTTTTGATGTGCTCATTGGAGTAAATCTTTTGAGGGAAGGATTAGATCTCCCCGAAGTCTCTTTAGTTGCAATTTTGGATGCCGATAAGGAAGGGTTTTTACGAAGTAATAGATCCTTGACACAGACTGTAGGAAGAGCTGCGAGACATCTAAACGGCAAGGCCATAATGTACGCGGATAAGATAACCGCCAGCATGCAAAAAACGATTGACGAAACAATTTATAGACGCGAAAAACAGATTGAATATAACACCAAAAACAACATCACTCCAAAGGCATTAAACAAAAGCCTAGATAGTGTTTTAGCTAAAAATTCTGTATCAACATACCACTTCAAGAAGGAAGAATTAAGAGCTGCAGAACCTGATTTAGATTACCTTACAAAGGACCAAATAGAAAAGATGATTCGGGAAAAAAGAAAGGCGATGGAAAAGGCCGCCAAGGAGTTGGATTTTATGCAAGCGGCAAAACTAAGAGATGAGATTAAAGTGCTACAAGAGCAGGATTAAAGCAGAAAAAAACTAAATATGCAGCAAAAAATCCCTTTCTCTAAAAATATAACTTATTACTTAATATAAGTAGATTTAAAATACTGGTTATTAAATAACTAATTAATTTTTTAGACAAGACTAAATTAACGATTTATACACTTATCCTGTGAAAAATTCAATTTTTATCCTCATAATCAGTTATTGCTTTATTTTACAATTCAGTTATTCCCAAACCATGTCGGAGGCTAAAATAAAGACTGCCACTAATGATAAATTATTAAATGCTATTTCGAATTTACAACAATTTTTAAGACTAAAAAATGATGGTAATTATACCGATCAAATCGAAAAAAACAACCATTGGTGTGATAGTGTTTTCAAGACCTTAAATTTCAAAACTCGCAAAATTCCAACAGCAGGTCCACCCCTACTCTTCGCTGAAAGAATATTTAATAAAAAAGCAAAAAGCGTCCTTTTTTATTTACAGATTGATGGGCAACCAGCGGACTCCTCAGCATGGCTTCAGGCCAATCCTTTTGAACCTGTTTTAAAAGAAAAAATTGATGGGAAATGGACTATAATAAATTTCGATAATCTTAAAAAAGAGATTGATTTAGATTGGCGTATTTTTGCTCGATCTTCGTCCGATTCCAAAGGTCCAGCTCTATCGTTTATTTCCGCTTTACAAATACTTCAATCTAAAAAGATAAACCCTGAATTTAACATAAAGGTCATTATGGATTTCCAAGAGGAACTTGGTTCTCCACATTTACCAAAAGCTGTTCTTGAGAACAAAACGTTGCTAAAAGCAGAGATGCTTTTCATAATGGATGGAACCAGACATCTATCAAATTTACCAACCCTTACTTATGGTGCTAGAGGAATTGCCACTGCCACAATCAAGGTTTTTGGCCCTAGTTATGGTTTACATAGCGGTCAATATGGGAATTTTGCCCCAAATCCGGTTTTTGAAACTGCTAAAATGATTGGAACACTTAAAGATAGTAAAGGAAGAGTAACCATTCCGGGGTTCTATGAAGGTGTCCATCTGACCGAAAAAGATAAGATACTTTTAGCCAATATTCCCGAGAACATGGATAGCATCAAAAGTAATTTAGGGATTTCACAACCGGACGAAGTAGCCGACACCTATCAGGAAGCCCTTCAATATCCTTCCTTGAACGTAAGAGGGCTTAAAGCGGCTTGGACAGGAAAAGAAGTCCGTACGATCATCCCATCAGAGGTCATTGTAGAAATAGATATGCGCCTTGTACCTGAGACTCCCGCACAACGACAAATGGATTTGCTGAAAAAACACATTGAAGATTATGGCTATCACTTAGTCGATTCCATACCTTCTAAAGAAGAAAGACGTAATTATCCAAAACTGGCTTTATTCAAATACAGAATAGGCTCTCAGCCTTTTAGAACGGAAATGGATAGTCCTATTGGAGAATTCCTAAACAGGTCTATGCGAAAAGTATTTGGAGAAAAGGTCGTTAACATGAGGACTACAGGCGGCTCCCAACCCATGGCGCCTTTTATAAAAACATTGGATATTCCCGCAGTATCCATAAGAATACCAAATCCCGACAATAACATCCATGGTCCAAATGAAAATCTGAGGTTAGGGAATTTCAGAGAAGGTATTATTTCATGCTTGGCAATACTTACCGAACCTTTAAATTAAAAAAGTGCCTTGATTTCTCAAAGCACTTTTCTCAACTAACCAACTTAAACTAACTATCCCTTTACTCGGGCATTATGTAGACTCCAAAGCTGGAATCACATAATTTTATAAAGAGCCTAGGAAAGCTCTATCATTCTTTTAGGCTTTGGCAAAGCCTCTTCTTTTTTAGGTAAGGAAAATTTTAAGATACCATTTTCGTAATTAGCTTTTATCTTCTCGTTATCAACACTTTCAGGAAGTGTGAACGATCTTTTAAATGAGGAAAAGGCAAATTCCCTTCTGGTATAAGTTGACTTTTCTACCTCATTTTCTGTCTTTACTTCTGACGATATTGAGAGTAAATTGTCATCGATTTCGATATTGAAATCTTCTTTTGCCCTTCCAGGAACGGAAAGCTCCAATTCAAAATCCTTTTCGTTTTCCCTGATATTAACTGCAGGAACATTAGTTCGCATGTTTTCTGAACCTCCAAACCAATCTGGCTTAAAGATTTCGTTCATCAATGACGGAAATAAAACATCGTTTCTTTTTATAATACTCATAATAGTTATTTTTTTAGATTAAACTTATTTACGCTCTACGTAAGGCAAAGGCTATACCAAAACACATTTACTGCCTTTTTGTCGGTTGGAGTGTTTAAAATAGCGTCATTTTGTCGCTTATTCCTTATGCTGCATTTATTTTGGCATTTGAACGTTTATTTGCAATTAGGCTTTATTAGATTTATCTCTAATCAAATAGTATGAACAGGATTAAAAATTTTGTGCAAAATATAAAGGGTAAGATTGCTTTTTATCCAAGCCTGATCTCTTTAGTTGGTATGTTTCTCGCTTTTTTTATGATTTATCTTGAACAAAAAGAAATTTCGGCTTATTTGATGGAAGTTGCCCCAGGATTGGTCATAAACAACACGGATACTGCCAAAATACTTTTAAGCACCTTAATTGGAGGTCTGATTTCATTAATGGTTTTTAGTTTTTCTATGGTGATGGTACTTTTGAACCAAGCCTCAAGTAATTTTTCTCCAAGGGTCCTACCCGGAATAATTTCTAACCAAAGACATCAAGTTGTACTTGGTATATACATCGCAACAATACTTTACACAATTTTTATTCTGGTATCCATAGAACCTACTAAAAACACCTATCAAACGCCGGGATTTTCTGTACTGGTTGGAATTGTATTAACCGTTTTATGCTTAGGCTCGTTCATTTATTTTATTCACCATATTTCGCAGTCCATTCAGGTTGGAAATATCCTCACCTCCATCCATGAACGAACGAAAGACTCTATTTTGATTACTGTTAGAGAGCAAAAAGAAAAATCCCTCGATTTCCCTAATCAGGATGAATGGACAGCATATACGATAAATAGGACTGGATACTTCTACGGTATATTAAAGGATGACCTAATGAATATTTGTAAAAAAAACGATACAAGAATAGTTTTACAGCTTTTAAAGGGAAAGTTTATCACAAGCGGAACAACTGGCTTTCTTACAGAATTTCCAATTTCGAAAGATGCACAAGAAAAACTAATAGACACGCTGCTATTTAGCCAAGAAGAACTGGTAGGTGACAATTATGTTTATGGATTTAGACAAATATCCGAAATTGGCATAAAAGCCATGTCACCTGGAATTAATGACCCTGGAACGGCGATAAATAGTATTGATTATCTGACTTCCCTTTTTATAGCGCTAATGGATAAAAAAGAACATGAATATTTAAGTGATGACAAGGATGTAAATTGGGTAAAGATAAAGAATGCTAGCTTTTCCGAAATTCTGTACAATGTTATGGTGAGCTATAGAC
>JBARUM010000666.1:0-1512 GCA_049645725.1 Maribacter sp. | reverse complement strand
TAAGATTTTAAATCAAAATTACAGGCCACTTGTTTGTCACTTTGAATTTTCATCTATATTTGCAGTCCGAATTTTGGACATCGGGCGATTAGCTCAGCTGGTTCAGAGCACCTGCCTTACAAGCAGGGGGTCACTGGTTCGAATCCAGTAGGGCCCACTAGTAAAATCAAGGCTTCAGAGACTATTGTCTTTCCGAAGCCTTTTTATTTTCACACGTAGTTCGAATGTAAACCAATTCCAGATTTAGCTCTAAATGTTCTATTTGGCTGCAAAATCTTTTTTCTTGAAGAGTCGGAATTGTTGGAGCAAAAGCTCAATTAATGAGACTATTTTAAAGGAACCACGAATGTAGCGCAGTAAGAGACTGGGTCATTGTTTTAGAAAAACGGTTGGTTTAAAATGGCTCTTTAGAAGCGGGAGTGATGTGTAGATTTTTTTTATTCATACAAAATGTCCTGAAAATAGTTACCCTTTTCTAGAATGTTATCGTGCTTAAAATCAAGTATTTATCCTTATTACATATGCAGGCGGGTTATACAGATACTAAAATATTAAGCTATTTTTTGTTAAATATGTATTTTAAGAGTGAAAATATTTGGATAATCTGATTTTATTTTTACTTTTGAGTTTTCCTAAACCGTTTTAGTTACGATAAATCCTTAATCCTCGTCAGGATTTAAAACAACTAAACCGATTTAGTTAATACGAGAGATGAAAAAAATATTCTTAAAAGATATTGCAAAAGATTTAAGTGTTTCCAAAACAGCCGTTTCCCTTGTATTAAACAATAAGGGAGATGAAAACAAAATAAGTCAGGATACACAGCAAAGAATAATTGCTTATGCCAAAGAACATGATTACGTTCCTAACCAACTTGCTCGTGGTTTAAGCAGGGGTAAGAGCGAAACAATCGGATTGATTATACCTAATATTTCAGATACTTTCTATTCCAAAATAGCTGGTTATGTAGAAAGAGAGGCGAAAAATCTTGGTTACACTGTGATCTTCAGTAGTTCATATGAAGACCCTAAAAAGGAAGGGGAGCTAATACGATCAATGCTAAATAGGCAGGTTGACGGATTAATAATTGCGTCTACCCAACAAAATAAAAAGGAAATTAAATTTTTGAAAAACAGTAATTTTCCATTTGTATTAATTGATAGGCATTATCCAGGAATTGACGCTGACCATGTAGTTGTGGATAATTTTGGCGGATCTAAATTAGCTACAGAGCATTTATTGAGTTTAGGGAGAAGAAGGACAGGTTTTGTTAGTTTGCGAACAGGCTTGGAAGCTATGAGGCAAAGATTATTGGGCTACCAAAATGCGTTAGACGAATTTCATATTGAATTAACGAAAGAATTTGTAAAAGAGCTAAGTTTTGAGAACTATGAACAGGAAATGGGCAAAGCCATACAAGAACTTTTAAAATTCCCAAATTCTGTTGATTCTATTGTGTTCTCTACGCATTATTTGACCGCGCTCGGGTTGAGAGAGCTTAAAAAATTTAAT
>JBARUM010000665.1:0-5776 GCA_049645725.1 Maribacter sp. | reverse complement strand
AGTGGATTGTGCCCCGTTGGATTCATTAAAACCGTTT
This sequence comes from Maribacter sp., assembly GCA_049645725.1. Classification (GTDB taxonomy): domain Bacteria; phylum Bacteroidota; class Bacteroidia; order Flavobacteriales; family Flavobacteriaceae; genus Maribacter. The sequence goes on along the minus strand of JBARUM010000665.1, from coordinate 5,739 downwards.
TCATAAAGGTAGGGGTCAAAATCTTCTTTCCAATTACCGGTTACGTTTTTAGGTCGCATCCATCCAGAGGCAGTGTCAAATACATTTTTGTAGTTATTTGAGCGTTTTAAGAAATAATCATAGTCCTTCTTAAAACCGAGTTTCTTTGCCAATTGAGCTAAAACAAAGTCCTGATAGGCATATTCCATGGTAAGACTGGCGCCATCTTGATGTAAGCCAAATTTCCCTTTGGGATTAGGATGGGGAACATAACCTTTGTTCATATAATAGTCAAGACCACCGCCCAAATTGGTAGTATGTTCATAACCGGCTTTTTCCATAATTCCTCCGGCCATATGGTTTTTTTTCAGCTTTTCATAAATTTTTTCTAAGCTATCCTTTACTATACCTTGTTGGATTGCGCTGACAATAAATGGTGTGCTGGACGCTCCGGTCATGACAAAGGTGTAATTTCCGCCGGAAGGTCCTCTAGGTATTTTACCACCATCTTTTTCATATTGTATAAGGGATTGTAAAAACTCTTTCTTAATTTCCGGATAAACTAATCCCCAGAGAGTGTTTATTGTCCACTGTGCTCCCCAAAAAGCATCGGAATTATAATGATTGAATGCGGGTTTTCCGTTTTCTTTTAATGGTAATTGACCTATTCTAAATTGTAAACCTGTATTGTCTGGATACGCACCGTTTATATCACTGATTATTTTTCGTCCAAGTAGTGCATGCCATAAATCTGTATAGAACCTCCTTTTATCAATGTCCGTGGCACCATCAACGACAATACGATTTAGTAAACCATTCCATTCGGCCTTAGATTCTTTTACTACCTCATTAAAATCCCATTCAGGGAGCTCTGTATCTAAATTTAGTTTGGCATTCTTTTGAGAGGTATATGAGATTCCTATTTTCATTAGAACGGGTAGTCCCTTATTTTCTAGTTTCATTAAATAATTCCCTGTAGCTTTATCTTGGTACAAGGATGTTAATGGTGTATTCAATTCTACTTGAAAAAATACTGGATTTGGTTTTGGTCTTCGACTTGTTGGGGCAATGATAAATTCACCTATTAAAGTGGAGTCATTTAATTGCCTTAGTTTACCCTGCTTGGTTTCACAAGGACCTAAAAGTGCATTGAGATTAAAAAGAATTGCTTTTTCCTTATCGTTTTTTGGATAGGTGTATTTGTGGAAACCTACCCTAGTAGTGCTAGTCAATTCTGCCTCAATACCGTAGCGTTCTAATTCCAGAGCATGATATCCCGGGGAGACTTTCTCCTTGACATGATCAAATTTTGAATAAAAATCCGTAAAAATTTTGTGCTCACTTTCTTTTGTTGTCGTAACTGGCATTACAGATAAGCCAGACAATTGCCAACCATGAATATGACTAAATCCTTTTACCGTATCTATCTCATGTCTGTAACCACTTCCCCAGGTACCATTAAGCTTTGTGTCCGGGCTCAAATTTACCATACCAAATGGCCTACTGGCGGATGAGAAAAAGAACCAACGCGAATTTTCTGTATCTAATTGCGGGTAGACCAAATCGGTTAAATCCTGCTGTTGTAATTCTTCTTTTTGACCAACATCTTGGGCTGCATCGTTACAATTGGTAAGCATTGCAAAATATGACCCTATACTTAGTACCGTAAAAATTTTATGTAAGCTCATTTTTCTTTTGCTAATATTGTGAGATTGTCCGCGATAGCATTTAACATTTCGTGCGTTGGAAAACCATTGTTTGGCCTTCTTATTTTTGGGTCGTACCAACCTTTCCACTTTTCGTTTTTATCACCTACTAAGCGTCTCTCATATATTGTTTCCAAGTCTTTTCTTGCCTGACCCACCAGCGATTGTGCTTTTTCCAATTGCGATATATCCCCATTTTGTTCAAAATCTTTTTTAAATATGGACATTTGATGTAACCTACCCTCGAACGTTAAAAGATCATTGTATATATTAATTGGTAACGAAATAAAATCATGATAGAAAACATCGGTTTCCTTCGTGACAAATGACTCGCCTTTTTTTGCGGCAGCCAAAGCATCAGAGATAAATATTCTTCTTTTTTCCAAGGGTGCATAATCACTTTCTACACGTTTGTAATCATAAGGTATAGGGTCTTTGCCCGGTCTCTCTATAGGCGAATTACTCAAATAGGATATGGCTTCCCTAATTTCCCATAGATTTTGTACATAACCCACCTCTTCAAATTGCGCTTCATGTAATTTCTTCATGGCATTGACAGCGAACGGTGCCGCTTTTTCACCAAAATAACGAGTGCTCCATGCTGTGTAGAATTCATCCCCATTAAACGTATCCGGATTTTTACATACGGCACTATACGCTTCCAAATTTAGTAGAAAGGGTCTAAAATTCTGTCCGTTTACCATACAATACGAATCTGCATTGTAGTCATTGAACATATACTTCATACTCGTTTCAATATCGTTGGGGTTAGGATTGGGAACCGTATGATTTAACCAATACCCGGCGTGCATATAGGTGCCAAAATCGTAACCATCTGTCGTATTTGGCGAAAACTCAAATCCACCAAAGCCATCGTCTGCCCACGCTACTATCCAATCTTTTGGAGGTCTAAAGTCATCGTTCCACATTTCCATACCATCCGAATAGCAGATCAATACTTTTTTGGCATCTGCTTTGTGGCTGGACACTAACTCGCCAAACACTTGAAAAACTTCATTAAAAACTTCTATTTTATCTTCGCCACAAGTGCTTTTATATTCCCAATCCCAAACTTGATTTCGTGGCCGGAGGCTATAAATATCAATTTTAGACAAGGGTGTTTCCTCCAGGTAATAGTTCCATCCGGCAATCCAATCTTCTTTATGTTCCGACCAACAATCCGCTTTACCGGAAGGAAATGGATACATCTGATAGCCAAATTGAAAATTCGCCTGAATTTTCATTCCTTTAAGATGTGCGTAATCCATCATTTTATCCAAGTACTCTAAATCGACCTGATAGTCGGGATTCAATTTTTGATATTCCGGGCGAAGGAAAAATTCTGGCCGCCCCAACATATCAAAAAACTCAATGGCATTGTAGCGCAGACGCACCAAGGAATTTATCATCTCTGTATAACTTTCCCAGTCATATTCTAATAATTTTCCTCTGTAATTTGCCAACTCGTCCACATCGTTTTCAAAATAGCAAAGAATAGGTACTTGAGGAGGTGTAATCAACTTGTTCTCAAAGTCGAAAAGCTTGTTACTTACAATTTTTTTTGGAAGTTTTCCTGTCCAATACTCCAAAGGGTCCACACCTAGAATATCCCGAGAGTAATCATAAACTGCGTATTGCATGCCCTGGGCATCATAACCAGCTAGTATAATTACTTTTTGACCGGAATCAAGAGTTCCTTTATACCATATACCACCTCTTGGTTTAACGTTTTTAATGTTAAAAGGCAGCTCATCATCTTTTTTAATCTTTGCAATAATAGTATTGGATCGTGCCGTTCCCAAAACAAAAACTATAGCCCTGTTAGGTAATTTTTCTTCTTCCGAAACAATGTTTACAGTTCCTTTGACAACTTTTTCCAAATCCTTCTTCAAATCTTCTGCGGTACCTTCTATAACTGTGTCTGCGGTACTATCTATGACTATGAAAAAGGAATTGTTACCCTCATTTCCACAAGAACAAAGCATAAGCATGTTGCATAGAAAAATCCAGACCGGGTATTGTTTTCGAAGCGCATTTTTAATCATGGTACTTGTTTTATCCATCTATATTTTACTGCTATCAGCTGTATTTCTCTAGTTCATTATCCTACTTAAACAATCCCGACTTAAAGAAACAAGTCATCAATTCGGGCGTAAGGCTATGTGGCACCTCTTTTGATTTACAAGTCTTTTACATGAGTAAAGCCCAATCCTAAAATGAATATAATTCTTATGTTTCATGGCTTAATAGATTTAATGGAAGAGGCCACATTTACTAAATTAATGTTACTTTTTTTGGTTAAAACCTCAATAGCAAAGGCAGACTCTTTATGTCTGCCTTTGTCTAAAATCAACTAACTCAAACAAAATTTATTAGCTGTTTAATATCCAGGGTTTTGCTCTAGGGAACCATCAGAAAGTTGAAGTTCCAATGCCGGAATAGGTCGCAAAAGATGAATAGCGGCATCAAAGGCTCCATGATCTATAACCTGTGGATTATGAAGCTCTATACGTTCTTGTAATTTTCCGGTTCTTTTCAATACAGCCCACCTATTTGACTCTCCCGCTAATTCAACTGCCCTTTCATTTAGGATATCATCTATAGTTATAGTAGTGAATTCATTAGCTACCCCAGTAGCTCTCTCCCTTACTATATTTATATGCGAAAGTGCGGAAGCAGCATTTCCGGATGCTAAATGGGCTTCTGCCGCAATAAGGTGCGTGCCAGCTACCCTAAAAACAAAGGTGTCACGGGCACCGTCCGTACTTTCATTAAAATTCGTATCATCAAACTTTTTGAATATGGGGAAATTTGTTCTGAGAATATTCGATGAATATTGATAGGTAGCCCCAGGAATGTTCGCTGGAAGTCCAAATAAATATTGATCTGGCTGATACACGTAGTACCTATCCAGTTTATCCGCCAGTTCTGCGGCATCCAATGCATTTTTAGGATAAAACATTACGGTATCTCCAGGTTGTATGATGTCCTCTGGCAAGGGGCCATCGCCATCCGCGTCATACACATCTGCTTCATCAGCAAATAAAGCTCTATGAAGTGTGACTTCCTCCCTCGTATCATTTTCTGCGAATAACGAGTAAAAGAAAGGTGTAGGCATGGCTACCGAACCTTGGGTTCCGTAAGGAGTCCCGATCCTGGTAATACCGGGATATTGGAAGACCTGGTTCATGAATAGGGAATGTTTATTATTAAGCCTATCGGATGGTAAACCCCCAGTACCCCATTGTACCGAAAATAGAATTTCATCATTAACCTGATTGTCGATATTAAACACCTCCGCATAAGATTGGCTTCTAATATCGTAACCACCAATTGCAGTCTCCGCCAAGGAGGCTGCGGTATCAAAATCCGCTTCGCTTCCAAAACTTGTATAACCCCTTGTGAGATATACCTCTGCCAATAAATGTTGGGCTGCTCTTTTAGAAAAACGCCCTGTATCCGGGTTATCCAATAAAACGGGAATCGCTTCTTCAAGGTCGGTAATAATTTGGGTATACGTCTCTTCCTCAGACGACCTTTCATAGTCTATTCGAATAGCATCCGCCTCTGCTGTTTCTAATACCACACCGCCATATTGCTGGGCTAAATTGAAATAAGCCAATGCTCGTAGTGCCTTAGCCTGAGCAATGCCATAATCCCGTTTCCCAAAATTGGCCTCGCTCCAATTAATCTGGGTCTGATACCGATTAATAGCGGTATTCGCCTTACCAATAACACTATAATTATTTGCCCAGACAGAAACCCCCAAATCGGCATTCAGATTAAAATAATCGTTTTCAGGCAAGAAAGAAAATGCTTCACCTTGACTAGCAAAAATATCCGTACCAAAAAATTGATAGGAATAATCTATATATATGGGCCTTAGGGCACTATATACACCCACTACAAGTTGGTCTGCCGTTTCTTCCGTTATAAAATTCTCGCTAGTGATATCTGAAAATATATCCTCTTCGATATAACTGTTACATGCATTAAAGGAAATCATACCTATTAGTATGAAACCGAGGTATTTAATTTTTCTAACTAGTTTCAT
>JBARUM010000664.1:0-3593 GCA_049645725.1 Maribacter sp. | reverse complement strand
TTCGAGATGATTCTTTTATCCGAGTCCAAAATAAAATATGTAGGGGTTTTATCGATGGCAAAAAGTTTGGCATAGTCACTTTCCCATTTTCCTAGGGCAATTGCATGTTCAAAATCCGGTAATTTTGAAACTTCTTTTTTCCAGTTAGCGGTATCGTCCTCCAACCCAACGGCCAACACCTTTACTTTGGGATGTTTTTTCAACCCTTTGTGCAACTGTGGCACCTCTTTTAAACAGTGGGAACAACTACTGCTCCAAAAGATTAGTACATAATTATCACTCTCTTTTAAATCGGCTAAGCTTAATCTAGTGCCACCGTTTTCCCAGATGATTTCTGGGGATTTGGCTCCAAGTCTTAACCTCGATGCTGCTTCTATCTCATCTATCAACGATAGATTTCCATTTTCCATAGCTAATTGCTTCAAATAGGATTCGTAGATGAAATCTGCCGTAGAATTTAGTTGACTGGCATTGGCTAGATTCCAAAGGTTCTGATGAATATGAAATTGATACGTGCTGGATGTTGCAGCTAGTTCTTGTTGTATCCTCTTTATATTCTCTTTAATCTGGTTCTCCATTACCTCCCGTGAGAACACGTTTGGAGCTAGTGCAGAAAATGCATAATTGCTAATTTTATCGGTTAGAAAACTGGAAGCCTGCAGCAAAGTATTCTTAACATCCAAATATTCGAAATAGGCTATTTTTTTCTGCTGGATGTATGTTTCTATTGGCTCAAAATTTTCTGGAACGTAGGTTTTGTTGGCCTTAATAAATTGATAGGCAATAGATCCAACTGCTAGGTTTTCAAAGCTTTCTTGAGTATTTCTAAGTAACTCGCAAATCTCTTTAAATTCATTTTTAGATGTTTTTTCGGTTTCATAGAAATTTAAGAGTTGGGTTTCAATCTTGCTTATTTTGGTAAAGTAACCTGTGTACAGTTGATTTTCTTTTGACCTGATAAAATTAATCCCATTTTCCAAACTGAAGTTAAATTCAATATCCTCTTTTTTGTTATAGATAACATCAATATAAAACTCATCTTGCGGTATTGCATATACCAAACGATAGATGCCTGCTTGTGCTGTTACCGGTAATTTGAAATTAAAATAGCCGTCCTTTACAGCTGTATCTACTATATAGCGTTGACTCCCTGGTGTTAGTTCATAGGCAATAAGCCATTTAAAATCTTTGGCTGGAGAGAAATTCCCAGAAATGGAATGCTGCGCCTGTAGGCCAATTGCTAAAAGACATAATAAAATACTGGCACTAATTTTCATGTTATAAAAAAAATCAATAGTTAGACCAAATTTAAGACTTCTAATTATGTATTGGTAAAATCCCTGAAAAAGGTGAGTTCGCTCAACAATGAATATCCTATTTTTGAGTTTGATAACCAGTGTAAATCATACGAATGATTTTCTTTTTCGGAACAAGAGCTTCAAAAATCAAAGAGCGCAAATTAAAGGGGACTACATGTCCTTATTGTCAAACACGAGACTCTTTTATTGTTAGTTCATATAGTAAGTACTTTCATTTTTTTTGGATTCCACTAATACCATTGTTCAAAACACATATTGCGGAATGTGCTCATTGTAAAAAGAGTTACGATAAAGTTCACTTTACGCAAGAGATGCAGCGCAGTCTGGAAAATGAGAATAGATTAAATCCCGTTAAAAGACCTTTGTGGCAAGGTTGCGGATGTTTGGTATTAGTAGCTTTTTTTGCAATTATGATGAGCATCTCCTTCTATGGTGTTTATATGCGTTCCGAAAATCCAGAAAAATATAAGGTTGAAGTAGACCCAAGACTGGAACTTTTAAATGCTGACCTGGATAAACTTTCGAGACTGATAAAAAAAGATTCGGATAGTTTGACTTTCGCTTTAAAGGAATGTGTTGACTATGATACCATTGGAGGAATAGATACTGAAAAGATTGGGTATTTCACTAGAAAGAATGGAAATAGCTTGTTGGTTCTCTTACGCATAGAAGAGATAAAAAAGATAAAACCAAAGTTCAGAAAAGATATTTTGGATGTGGTGAACGATTGCCTACACCAGATTGATGGCTTTAATAAAATAGACCAAGTTTATATTGGGGTAGAAGGTAGGTGGAATACCGTTTTGGTAAAAACGCCTTCGGATGCTGATTTGGGAGGTAGGTTTGCCGATAAAACCAAAATATTACCGTTCTACGGAACACAAACGCCAAGTCCTAAAATTGAGGCCCTATAGGATACTACTTTGTTAGAATAAGATGGATACAACTTCTATAGAAGCGAAAATACTGCTTAAAAGCATTAATTTCGTTAGGATGCCCATGTCCATCAGCAAGAATTACGGAATACATCAGTTTTACGATGGCGGATTGCCCTGCCAATGAGAAGGGTAATGTGGATACGATTATTTTTCTAATTGTGAGTTAGAAGAAACTTACTTGCAATTTCAAACATTAACCTTGAACAGTCCTCAAACTTTATATTCTTTCACCATGGTACTTAACTTATAAAGCAACACCACTTCTAAAATAATGGCAGGCAGTAACAACAACAAACCTAAGGGTGCAAGAACAATGGTCAACAGAAAGAACGCTGCCAAAATTTCCATACCTCCGGCCACATAGGCCACGGACCCCAATTGCTTCTGGGACTTGATGATAGCTATACCAAAAAGGACTCCCAATATTCCCGTAAGTATACTCTCAGCCACTAAAATGGCTTCTAAGGCAATGGAGGATTTAAAGAGAGAGATACCGTCAAAAAGGTAAAAGAAAAATAGGGCAAAGAGCATTAAAATGGAAATGATCTTCATCAAGTAGTTTTTTAATAGTTTTCCCGCAATCAAAAAGCCATAAAGGGTAAAGGCATAAAAAATAAACGACCCAATTTTTAAGGCCAGATGCCCTGCAGTGCCAAAAACCAATTCATCCTCTGAAAACCGAAACCAGTCCGCAATACCTTCCGGTACACCTAAAAGAAAGTAAATTATACCAGATATCCAGGCGAACGTCAATAATTTATAAACGGAGCTAGCTTCTTTGGAAGATTCTAGGTTTAGAATTTGAGACGCTTCCGTACCTTTTTCATATAATTCTTCGTAGTCCTGGTCCAACGCGGATAGTATGGTTTTTATCGTATAGCTTCTTGGACTCACTTCCCCGTTCTCTATGCGTTGTAAAGTACGGACATTAATATTGCACAATTCTACCAGTTCTTCCTGTGTGAATCCTTTTTGCTTACGTAGCTCCGTAATCTTAATTCCTAATAATGGTTGTTTCATGATGTTGCATTTAAAATGTTTCCACAATGTTACCATCAAGATAAAACCAAACCTATGAACTTTTTAAAATTTGACCCGACATTGTCACGACATTTGCAGTAAATATAGGCATAGCAGTCGGTTTGATAATTTTTCGTAACTTCATTAAAACTGAAAGTACTCCAAATTTTATTCGACGGTAATAGCCTTTTTTGTATCAAAAGGCTCCAAAGCTTTCAAGGCTTTGTCAACTGAAGTGATATGGTCAAAGGTCAATAAAAGGCGCAGCCCGTTTCGGGTATTTTTTTCTTTCATCTTGCAATGCTGTGGATGACTT
>JBARUM010000663.1:0-6837 GCA_049645725.1 Maribacter sp. | reverse complement strand
GCCTCAATCGGTACTTCTAGTATTTCTGCTATTGTATGCTGACTGTATTTTACTTACGTTGTTTGCACAAAGACTCGTAAAACCAAAAGTGTCTGGTATAGACAGCAAAGAGTCGGACATTAATCTTAAATTCATTGACCCATATCTTTATCTCAATATAAAAACTGTCCCTAAAATAGAAGCAGAAGTTGCTATTCTTCTCTATTGTTCCTTAACTCCGTCAACAATAGGCTATCCTTTTCTTTTTTAATGCTTATGAGTTCAGAAACATGCTCATTGGGCACTGCAATGGACAATACATAATGCCCTATTTTCCATTCCCCGTCTACTTTTTTTAATATTCCCGAACCACGGCAAATCTCCATTTGAGTGTCCAATAATTCATCGAACCATGCTAAATTTCCAGCTTTGTCCAAATAGATATTACGCTCTACAGCTGTAAAACTCCATGCCTTACCCTTATCAAAATGTGGTTTGGAATAGGCCTTGAACTCTATTAGATTCCAGTTTTCCGTGGCGTCCGTACCTATGAATACGGCATCATTGGTCATTAGACCAAAATAAGTGTCAAAATTTGCTTCGCTGGCTGCCTTATGCCAGGCATCCAACACATCATCTATTTCTTTTTTGGACTGCTCTTGTGCCATGAATGTAACGCTCCATAACAAAATTAAAAAACTACTTTTTTTCATTTAAAATAAGATCTTCTGATAAGGTATTATTTACGACTATATTAAATTGTTCCCTAAGGGCATTAAATGCCTTAATAATTTCTTTCAAAGATGCGTCCGGATTTACCCGATATTCCAAATCGCCCTTCATTTTTAAAATATAGGTTTTCAGTACCTTTTGCCTTCCTTTTATTTGCGGAATATCAAATTCTGGAGGATATACGGATTTTTCCAGCAATTTTTGTTTTTCAACTAAATCCTCGGTAACAAGGATTAAGTCCTCCCTGTACTCAATTGTATATAGCCGGTCAAAAGCAGTTTCGAAAATGGCAAACTCGTTCCAATTTTTTAATATAGCCGTAGCTTTGGCATTAACAACACTCTTTCCAGGTAATTCAGAGGCATTCATTGTCCATTGGGAATCCTGCAAATCCGAAGTAGCAGTAGGAGACTGCCTACATGCTATCAAAAGCGCAAAAAAAACTAGAAGGACAAACATTTTTGACATAGGACGAATGTACAAATTTTAGGAAAGGGTATCTTTATACAGGAATTCATTTAACTTCTTTTTTGATGCAGAAATATATTTTGATTATTGGGGCTTGTGGACAAATTGGAACAGAGCTAACATTTGCCTTGCGGGGTAAATATGGTAACAATAACGTAATAGCCAGTGACATTCGTGAAGGTAACGCTGCCATTATGGAATCTGGACCCTTCGAAATATTGGACGCAACAGACTATGATGCACTCGAGGAAGTTATTGCCTATTATGAAATTAACGAGGTATATCTAATGGCGGCCATGTTAAGTGCCACGGCAGAAAAGTTTCCCATGCGAGCGTGGAACCTGAATATGAACTCGCTTTTTAATGTTTTGAACCTTGGAAAAGAAAAGAAGATAGATAAGATTTTCTGGCCATCCAGTATTGCCGTTTTTGGCCCCAATACCCCAAAGGACAATACTGCCCAAAACACCATTATGGAGCCTAGTACTGTTTACGGTATCAGCAAGCAGTCAGGTGAGCGTTGGTGTGAGTATTACTGTAATAAATTTGGGGTCGATGTTAGAAGTATTCGATATCCAGGTCTTATTAGTTGGAAAACCATGCCGGGCGGCGGTACTACGGATTATGCCGTAGAAATTTACCATAAAGCCCTATCCGATGGTGAGTATACCTGTTTTTTGAAGGCGGATACGGCATTGCCTATGATGTTTATGGACGATGCCATCAGGGCCACCTTGCAAATTATGGAAGCCGAATTTGAGGCCATAAAAGTGCGCTCGTCCTACAATCTTTCTGGAATGAGCTTTACACCAAAGGAAATAGCTCAAAGCATACGACATCATATTCCGAAATTCTCTATATACTATGAACCAGATTTTCGACAGGCTATTGCCGATTCATGGCCTAGTAGCATTGATGACACTGAAGCCCAAACCGACTGGAACTGGAGAGCCGAATTTGATTTGGAAAGAACTACAAACGAGATGTTGAGGAATTTAAAAGGATAGGCATATTACAACTATTAGGTCATTAGTCCTATTTTTTATGATGCTAAAAATGGTTGGTTTTAAGAGACGATTTACATTCTTTGCTCGATATACTACTTTCACAGTTTCAGTATCCGTGTTGCCCCCTGTACTACCAATACGAAAACAATAGCACCTATGACCAGATCCGGTAGTCCCGAATCCAGCCAAAGTACAAGTAGGCCCGCAATGATAACCCCGAGATTTATAATAACATCATTTGATGTAAAAATCATACTAGCTTGCATATGGGCATCTTGTTTGCTCTTCGATTTTTGAAGTAGATAAAGGCAGAATGCATTTGATATGAGCGCAAAAATGGATATGACGATCATGGTAGAGAAATCGGGTAGTTTCTCATCGCCTAAAAACCTTCTCAATATTTCTAGAAATCCCAAAGCGGCAAGTATTATTTGAAAATATCCTGCGATTTTTGCAATACGTTTCTTTTTGGTCAAAGTGCCCCCAACTGCGAAAAGACTGATTCCATATACAAATGAATCCGCTAACATGTCCAAGCTATCCGCAACCAAGCCCATCGATTTTGAAATCAGTCCAGTTGACATTTCGATTAAGAAAAAAGCGAAATTTATGGCCAGTACGGCCCAAAGGAGTTTTTTTTGATTAGCATTTTTCTCAAAATCGATTTGTTCGGTTTGTTCCGTCGTCAATTTCTCGCCCCCGAGCTTCAAATCAAGTATAGCCTGTTCTATCTGAAAAACATCTCCTGAATGAAAGACCGTAAGGTTACGGTTTGGAATATCGAAATCCAGGTTTTCAATCCCTATAATCCCGTCCAACTTCATCCGAATCAAATTCTCTTCGGAAGGACAGTCCATTTGTGTAATTTTAAATATTGTTTTCAGCATAGTACCTAACAACAACTTTTGTTTTCTTGAATTGGGGGACAAGGAACTGTTCCATAAGAACAGTACACGCAGCAGTCACCTTCTTTTGGTTTTAGTAATGTCTTACAGTTATCGCATTCATAGAAGAACTGACATGCCGTTGTTGGCATTTCCTCTTTTTTTTGATGTCCGCAACCAGGACAAGTAATCGTAGATTCCAGCTGTATCTCCATTACTTCACTATTTTATATCCAGTTTTTAAGATTGCTTCTTCAATCTTTCTGGCATCAACTTTTGCATCGTCGAATTTTATGATGGTATTCGCTTTTTCGAAATCGGCATTGACCTTAAGTATTCCGTCCAACTTGTTTACCTCACTTTCAACATGTGCTTCGCACCCTCGGCAGGTCATTCCTTTTACATCCACCGTGATTTCTCTTATATTGTTGGACATGGTAAGGGTGTCGTTTGTTTTGTTCTCTGGATATAATACGGAGGAATAATAGGGAAACGTTAGCATTATGGCCGCAAATAGGGTAATTATCCCAAGAAATTTCTTGGATTGCCAAAAAGATGGTTTTTCATCTTCATCACAAGCGCAATCCAATTCTTTTTGTGTCCTTGGCCGCAACTGCTGATACCAAGCGAAGACCAAAACTAGAACCGTTAGACCAATCAAATATGGTCTAAAAGGGTCAATCCACGAAAATGTGGATGCTATACCACTTGTTCCGGCCAACATTGCCAATATGGGAGAAATACAACATAATGATGCTGTTGTAGCGGTCAGTAGGGATGTCCCTATCAATTTTTTATTGTGCTTCATTCTTTATACCAATACATTATTGTCCTCTACCATTTCAAATAGAGGTGTCAATATGGATGATTTGTCCTTATTTAGTGAATAGAAAACGGTCTGTGCCTCTTTAGTAGAGTATACAATATCTCTATCCCTCAATTTTCTCAAGTGTTGGGAAATTGCGGAAACGTTCATTTCCAAAATATCGCTTAAATCACAAACACATAACCTTCCTTCTTTTTTAAGCAAAAAAAGAATCTGAAGGCGAACTTTGTTTCCCGCCAAATTTAGAACCTCGGAAATCAATGCCAGGGAACTATCCAATTCCCCGATAGATGTCCTACAGTCCATAATCTGTTTTGCATCCGCTTCCAGTCGTATACATGTTTGATTTTCCATACTACAAAGATAGATACTTTTGTATTTAAGCAAATACTAAAATACGTTAAAATCATCTCCTTGTAAAACGGCCATTAAAAGAACGAATGAAAAAAATTGGCAAAGCCCCAAAGCTGGTTCGGAGTTCTGCAACAGCCACAACTGTTTTGCGTGACTATTTATAAATATCAATAAGTTTTCTGTAAGTGTCCCATTTATGGTCTCTTTTAGTAGTTTCGTTAATTGACCTTTTGCAACACCAAAATTGAACCATTAAATACTAAACTTTAACTTTTTCTCAATTGCAACCACCATATGATTGGCAATATCCCTCCCCGTAGCATTTTCAATGCCTTCCAATCCTGGAGATGAATTTACCTCCAATAGTAATGGCCCCTTATTTGATCGTATAATATCCACCCCTGCAACGGCCAGGTTCAAAACTTTTGCAGCTTTTTGAGCCAGTTTACGTTCCTCTGCAGTGATTTTAATAATAGAGGCTTTCCCACCCTGATGTATATTGGCCCTGAATTCACCTTTCTCTGCTTGGCGCTGCATAGATGCCACAACCTTTCCGTTCACCACAAAACACCGGATATCCTGTCCGTTCGCTTCTTTAATGAATTCCTGCACCAAAATATTAGTGTTGACGCTTTTAAAGGCGTTAATAACACTTTCGGCAGCTTTGTTTGTCTCCGCCAAAACTACTCCTTTACCTTGCGTACTTTCCAATAATTTGATAATCAGTGGAGCCCCATTCACCATTTTTATAAGGTCTTTGGTGTCCATAGGCGATTTTGCAAAGCCAGTAATAGGAATATGTATATCGTTCTTTGAAAATAACTGTGAGGCGAAAAGCTTATCACGAGATTGTGTAATGGCCTCCGCGGAATTCTGACAGTATACCCCCAAATTATTAAACTGACGTATTAAGGCGCAGCCATAAAAAGTAACCGATGGTTTAATGCGCGGAATTACGGCATCAAAGTCCTTTAAAATATTTCCGCCACGATAACGGATTTCCGGGGATCGGGCATCCAATTTCATATAGGCTAATTCTACATTCAAAAATTGTATTTCGTGCCCTCTAGCCTCTGCGGCTTCTATTATGCGCTTATTACTGTATAGATTAGGATTACTTGCCAACAAGGCAATTTTTAGACCTGTCTTTTCTTTAAAATAGGGTTGGTATTTTTTTTCTATCTCTTCATCGGCAAAGTCCTGAACCTCATAGCCCGAAGCCGGATTAACAATATACCGATCCATCAACGCCTCCCTACCCAAGAGCATACGAAACTCCATGGTATCCCTATTGGCCAATGTTAGCTCAATATCAAAAGTGTCCTCGCCCAAAGTCACGGGAGTCTTCACTACAAGACGTTCCTCAGAAATGCCCGAAGAACTTTTTACCATTCTACGGTCAACCAAACGTGCCTCACAGGAAAATCCAATACTTCTGTTTTCCGGTAACGGATTTACCTCAAATTTTACCCATTCCTCTGTACCTTTTGTAACTATTTTTAGACCGGTGGCCTGTATGGACGATGTTTTTGCCCCTGAATCTACCCTAGCTTTGATCGCAGGAATACCTAAATCCTTAAAAACGCACCACTCTTCACTTCCTATAATTTTTAAATCCAATTGCTTTACCTTTTTCTAAGTTCAAAAATATCGGTTCGCCTATCTTTTAAGTTTCGCACGGCCCCAAATTGGTTTAATTCCCGTAATAAATCAATATCCACATCTGCAATCAAAATCATTTCCGTATTGGGGGTCGCTTCTGCTTTTATGCCATTGGTAGGAAAGGAAAAGTCGCAAGGAGTAAACACCATGGACTGGGCAAATTGGATATCCATATTTTGGACATTCGGTAAGTTTCCAACACTGCCGGCAATGGCGACATAACATTCATTTTCAATAGCTCTGGCCTGTGCACAATTACGTACCCTGGAATAACCGTTCTGCGTATCCGTTAAAAAAGGAATAAAAAGAATATCCATACCTTCATCAGCAAGGATTCTACTCAATTCCGGAAACTCAGAATCGTAGCAAATCAGGATTCCGATTTTTCCACAATCGGTATCAAACGCCTTTAACTGATGGCCACCCTGCATTCCCCATACCTTAGCTTCATCTGGAGTTACGTGTAGTTTTTCGTAGCGTTCCATGCTCCCGTCCCGTCTACATAAATAACCAACATTGTAGAGCCGTCCATCAATCATTTCCGGCATGCTGCCCGTAATGATATTGATGTTATAGGAAATGGAAAACTCTGAAAATTTTTGAACGATTGCTTCCGTGTGTTTTGCCAGTTCCCTAATGGCGTCTGGCGTAGACAAATGATTGTCCTTAGCCATTAAGGGAGCGTTAAAGAACTCTGGAAATAAGGCAAAATCCGACCGATAACCCGAAACCGCGTCCACAAAATACTCTGCCTGCTGCAACAGTTCGTCCAAATCCTTGTATGGGCGCATTTGCCATTGTATTAATCCCAAACGGATTATCGTTTTTTTTGTCGCGGCCTTTTTAGATGGCTTTTGGTAATAAATATTGTCCCATTCCATCAAAATTGCAAAGTCGTTGGACGCTGCATCGCCCTCTAGATAAC
>JBARUM010000662.1:0-7311 GCA_049645725.1 Maribacter sp. | reverse complement strand
CAGTCATCCTGGTACTTACGTGAAAATTTTAGAGGAAGGGTATGTTACCAATGGTGATAAAATGGAGTTAGTGAAAGAATCCAACAATTCACTTACCGTTCAACAGTTTTATGAATTGATGTTCATGAAAGACAAACCAAAAGACGTCTTAAACCTTTTTATGGCCAACGAGGCTATACCACAATATAAAAAAGACAGGTTTAAAAAATACATGCAATGAGTGCTACCTACCCTTGGCACCTGTACCTAATGGCAGCCATGTACGTCTTTGCAGGAATAATGCATTTCATAAAACCTAAGGCTTATCTTAGAATAATGCCGCGATATCTTCCGAGCCATAGAACTTTGGTATTTTTAAGTGGTGTGGCAGAAATGATTTTGGGAATAGGTATATGTTTTTCTTTTTCCAAAAATTTTTCCATTTACGGTATTATAGCCATGTTGACCGTATTTCTCTTAGTTCATTTTTACATGCTATCTGGTGAAAAAGCTGCCGCAGGGATACCCAAGTGGATATTGCTCTTAAGAATACCATTACAATTTGGATTAATGTATTGGGCGTTTTGGTACCTACGGTTTTAAAATAAAAAAAGGGGACTCTATAGTCCCCCCTTTCAATTGAAATCAACTTAAACTAACTACTTAATTAACACTAAAATCTTCTGAGTAATAGGTCTTTTCGTTATCCGAGATAACTATTGTATAGCTTCCTTCTTCTGCATTTACGAAGTTAAAAGCTTTTTCGACTAACAAGGAATCTTTACAAGTTTCGGAGAAAACCACACGGTCCTCTGCATCATAAACTTTAATGGTAACTTCAGATTTATCAGGATTAAAAAGATTCATATAAACTCTATCATTAGTTTCTCTGAAAACAGGCTTAAAAGTTTCTTCTCTTTTAATTACCTTCATCTCATTCCCGTCTAATTCAATAGTATATAAGTAACTTTTTAACTCATCTTCTGTAGAAACGAAATAAATTCCCTCTTTCAAATTCTGTAAATCGAATTTTCTACTCAAGCTTCCGTTGGAAAGTTTTCCTGAATATATGATATGTGCTTCCTCATCCATGATTTTTACGTCAACATCTGAAGAGGTGTTTTCCATAGTTAAAACTAAACTCTTTGTGTCGCTATCGGCGATCAAGTTTACTTTTGGCTCTCTTGCCATGCTAACTACTGTAGAAAGCATAAAGGCAACAACTGTTGTAAATTTTAAAATTGTTTTCATAATAATCTGTTTTTAAAATTGATAAATAATTTACATGACAAACTTACCACGAAACTCATGCACTCACTACCTCATATTTTTCCTATTTATGTCCTATTTTATCCTTCATAGACTTTCAAAATGACCTAAAGGGTAATATTCAACATATTTTGGGTAATTTTGTAAACATCCTATAATTATGGGTTGTCTAATTTTATATATAGAAACACGTTTTTATCATGATTGTACAGAAACCTACTTTTGAAGCTATAGAACCTACTTTTGGACATTCATTTACGTATCAAAAGTTTGACGAGTCTAAACTGAATAAGAATTACATTTGGCATTATCATCCAGAAATTGAACTCGTATATGTAAACGGGGGTTCCGGTAAAAGACAAATTGGAAGTCATGTTTCCTATTACACCAATGGCGAACTTATTTTGATTGGAAGTAACCTACCCCATTGCGGATTAACGGACAGACTCACTCGGAATACCAGTGAAACGGTCATCCAAATGAAACTAGATTTTTTAGGAAACGATTTTTTCAATATTCCTGAAATGAAAAAAATACAGACACTTTTTCAAACTGCCAATGCCGGAATTTCATTCTCAGGGACCACAAAAAGAAAAATTGGAGAAAAGATGGAGGTGTTGGAATACCAATCAGACTTTCAACGTTTATTATCCATTTTAAATATTCTAAACGAACTTAGCAATTCCACAGAGTTTCGTATTTTAAATGCCGAAGGTTTTTCTTTGGAAACAGACATTAAGGACAATGACCGTATTAATATCGTGTTTAACCATGTGAAAAATAATTTTAGGGAAGAGATTACTTTAGAGGAAATTGCGGATATGGTCAGCATGACCATTCCTTCTTTTTGTCGTTACTTTAAAAAAATAACCAATAAGACTTTTATACAGTTTGTAAACGAGTATCGTCTTGTTCATGCTTCTAAATTACTTGCAGAAAAACCGTTGAGTATTACAGAGGTTTGCTTTGAATGTGGATTTAATAACTTTTCTCACTTTAATAAGTCCTTTAAATCTTTTACCGGTCAAAATCCATCGGAATATAGAAATCAGCTTAAAACGGTTTTAACATAATGCCGAGTCTTTTTAATGATGCTTTGCCCTTAGAACTTCCGGATGCAGATGTTGTCTACTATCCGGATTTTATTGGCTCAGAAAGTGCCGACTTTTACTTTTCTCAATTTAAGAATACTATTGCTTGGCAACAGGATGATATCAAAATATTTGGAAAGGTCCATCCCCAACCAAGGTTAACGGCGCTCTATTCTAATAATAGCCAGCCTTACTCCTACTCCAACATTACTATGCATCCCAAACCATTTACAAAAGAGATTGAGGTTTTGAAAAGCAAGATTGAAGCTTTGGCAAAACGTAAATTCACCACATGCTTATTAAATCTGTATCGAAACGGGCGTGATAGCAATGGTTGGCATGCCGACAATGAAAAGGAATTGGGGCAAAATCCCGTAATCGCATCTGTAAGTTTAGGAGCTGACCGATTTTTTCATCTTAAGCATAATACCAGACCCGATAAACTTAAAATACTATTAGAACATGGTAGCCTATTGCTCATGCAAGGAGAAACACAACATTTTTGGAAACATCAAATTCCTAAAACCACTAAAGACATTGGTGAGCGAATTAACCTTACCTTTCGTATAATTGAATGAAAAAATTGGCCTTGGGAACCGATTTTTAAGCTTTTTACAAATCTACTGACCGTCTTTAAAATAGAAGCGCGCTATCTTAATGTACACATCATTAGTTTCATTTTTTATATTTCAAATGTTATATAAAAAGAAATTTTAAAGGTGTTCGTATATTTGTAATGCTATGAAAAAAGAATTCACAGAACGGGAATTGGACCGCATTATCGAAATGGCCTGGGAAGACCGCACTCCTTTTGACGCCATCACATTTCAATTTGGTGTTTCAGAACAAGAAACTATAGATATAATGCGGAAGGAAATGAAGCCTAGTAGCTTCAGAATGTGGCGTAAAAGAGTTCAAGGACGGTCAACAAAACACGCTAAACTAAGGCCATTGGATGTAGACCGTTTTAAATGTTCTCGGCAAAAACAAATTACTGGAAACAAGATTTCCAAACGATAGAAAATAATAGTCAAGGTCATGCCTAGTTGTGCGGTTCACCAATTAATTCTGCAAATGGGAATCGTGATAATCCGGTTTTCCTGATAGCTATCAGGTTTTAGAAGTAGAAGAAAACAAACAATTACTAATACTTGTTTTGATTATAGTTTTTTAGTTTTCCAGAGGTTGCGTATATTTTACGATATCAATTCCAATTCCGTTCGGGTCTTCAATGACAAAGTGTCTTTCTCCCCAAGGTTCATCCCTTATATCTACCTTAATACTAACTCCTTTATTTTTTAAATCATTGTAAAGTTCATCAACATTTTCAACTTCAATAGTGAGGTACATTCCCTCACCAAGATATGGTTTATGGAAAAAGGGGTGTTGAGTGGGATGATTAGGTAAAAGAAAACTCAAGGTGTCTTTTTCTTCAGGTGTTTTAAGAAGAAGATAGAATTCATTTTCAAATTTTACTCCAAACCCTAAATTCTCGGTATAGAAGGATTTTGTTTCCGAGAGTTTTTTAGTTAAAATTCCTGCATTTAGTCTCATAGTTATTCTGATTTACAATGTGTTAGGTGTGGTTCAGTGCTAGGTAGTACTCTTGAATCTTCTAATCCAGCTGTTCTGTACAAAACATTATTCAAATAAGCGGTACTCTGAGAAAACTCCCTAAATGATCGAACCGATTGGTGTTCTACCAATAATAGTTCATCCCACTTTTCAGATTCTGGTCCGATTAAAAAGTTGTTGCATTCGCCTTTAAATATAATATGACTCTTATTTTCAACAAGTTCTTCTTTAATAGTATCAATATACAGTTCATAAGCCTCTTTTCCGGTAATCTCTTTTTGTGAATTTATAGGCTCTAAATTTCCGTAATCTGCTTTCGGTTTATACTTTAATAAATTTAACATTACAATATTTCCTTTTTTGATAAAGTCCAAATAGAATTCATTAACCGCCTTTTCTGTAGCATCAATATATCTGTCCATTTCTTCGAATTTCAAGAAATTTCAAAATTATATAGGCAATATTTATTGTTAGCTTCACCTAAAACCGAAATGTTAAAAATTATTTAGCTATTACTCTACCCGGCTCAATTACACAATATGTTGTGTTATTGAAACAAATCGTTTAATACAACGGCGAGCCTAATACCTCCTTTTTGTAATTGTTTTTCTACCGTTCCCCACCATTTATAGCCATATTGGTAGCCTAGTTTCTCCCCTACCTCAACAGATTCATAAAGGAGGTTTGCCATATCCTGAGATTCCTCTACCCAATCTAAAACAGTGCCTTCTTGCAGTTCCTTTACTTCTTCTTTTGATATTTTTGGTAGTTTGTCCGCCAATTCTGTATAACTCATCCCGTAGTCATCTATCATATTACTATCCCATAGCTTGTGCAGATTGCTTCCTCTTCCGAACCATTGTAATTGAATATCATTACCGCCTTTATCCTCTAATCGTCCCACGTGCATCGGCTGATGTAAATCCCCAATCAAATGCACCAAAAATTTAAGATAAAACACTTTATCCGCTCTACTACTTTTTGAGTTCCTAACTATACCGATACACCTATTGATTCCCATTACCAAATCTCCGTACTCACTTGGTTCTACATCAATATACTTTTTATCAGCAGAAAAGTTTACGTAATGCCACGGACTGAACGCTCTATACTTTCTATCTGCCTTTATCTCGTCACCAAAATTAGCAACGGCAGCTAAACTTTGCCCATCCAATAATTTAGCAATAGCTCGTTTGGCTTTCCGGCTTAGATATTTCTCTGCTACATCTCCAACTACCCTATGACCGGTTTTGGACCAAACCATATCGTTAGCAAATGATATTTGCAGGGATAACAGGAATAAAAAGCAAATATTTCTTATGTGTAGCATCTATTCATTTTTAAGGTCAGCTAATTTGAACAATAACTTTCTAAACCGGTATTACAAATTATTCTGACTCATTTTACAGCCTTTGAACAGTTCAAAAATAGCACATCAAATTTTAAGGTATTGTTAAAACTTCCTTCAACCAAGTTATTAATCAGACCTTGCGGCCATGAACAGAATACTATCAATTTTCAGAAATATAAAATCGTCCTATCTACGTTATTCAATTTTAAGTGTGTTAGGTGTATTCACAGTTGTTTTTTTCTTTATTACTAGCATTTATATAGGAATTTGGGGTAAGATTCCAAGCAAAAAAGAACTTTCCGATTTTAAATATCAGGTTGCTTCCGAGGTTTTTACAGCTGATAGTGTGTTAATTGGCAAGTACTACCTCAGCGACCGTCAACCTATTGCTTTTGAGGAATTTCCGGAACACTTGTTACACGCTTTAGTTTCGATTGAAGATGAGCGCTTCTATGACCATTCTGGGATAGATTTTACAAGTTTATTTAGGGTAGGACTTAAAACCATTATAATGGGAGATAAATCCTCTGGAGGTGGTAGCACCTTGACACAGCAATTGGCAAAAAACCTATACCCTAGAAAGGATAGAACTAAAACCAATCTGGCGGTGGACAAAATAAAGGAAATGATTATTGCCAAAAAATTAGAAAACATTTACGGTAAAGATGAAATCCTCACACACTATTTAAATACAGTTTCTTTTGGAGATAATACTTTTGGGATAGAGAGTGCCGCCCTTAAGTTTTTTAATACACGAACTAAAAATTTATCGGTTTCAGAGGGGGCTACTCTAGTAGGGATGTTAAAAGCAACTTACAGCTATAACCCAAGAATATTTCCTAAAAAAAGTAAGGCTAGAAGGAATCTGGTGTTGGGCACAATGAAAAATAACGGTTTTATTAATGATGTAAGCTTTAATACTCTCGCTAATAGCCCATTAAACCTTGATTATAAAGATTATGACTACAACTCCGGGTTAGCACCTTATTTTAGAGAAGAGGTTCGCAAACAAATGCTTTCTTGGGTTAAAGAACAAAATGAAAAAGGAAAGGAACTCAACATTTATACCTCGGGTCTTAAAATCTATACCACGCTTAATCATAAGATGCAGCAACTGGCCGAGGAATCCATGACGCAGCATATGGCACAGCTCCAGCAAGATTTTGAGAATAGTTATGGTAAAAACGCTCCGTGGCTAAAGGATAAAAACCTAGTGACTAAAATCCTAAAAAACACTACCGCCTATAAAAACCTTAAAAAACAGGGTTTAAAGGACAGTCAAATAATGGA
Organism: Maribacter sp.; assembly: GCA_049645725.1. Classification (GTDB taxonomy): domain Bacteria; phylum Bacteroidota; class Bacteroidia; order Flavobacteriales; family Flavobacteriaceae; genus Maribacter. The sequence continues at coordinate 756 of JBARUM010000662.1, read as the reverse complement.
TAGTCTTCAACAAGTTAAAAGAAAAATGATATTAGGAGGTTGGACAGGTGATGTGGAAAAAGCTGCAAGTACCAGGGATAGCCTGCAACATTACATGAAATTTTTGAATACGGGTTCTTTGACCTTAAATCCACAAACCGGGGAGGTACTCACATGGATCGGTGGAGTTAATTTCAAGTATTTTAAATACGACCATATTTCTCAAAGTAAGCGCCAAGTAGGATCAACGTTCAAACCAATTGTTTATACGGCTGCTTTGGAGAAAGGCATAGCCCCTTGTACTTATTTTTCTGCGCAAGAGGTAGCCTATGAAAACCTGAAAGACTGGTCTCCAAGCAATTCGGGTAAAAAAGAAGAAACTTACTTGAACTATTCCATGGAAGAAGGCTTAAGTAATTCCGTAAATACAATTGCCGTCAAAGTTTTAGAAAAAACGGGCATAGATAATGTTTTGGAGCAAGCAAAAAGGATGGGAATAACAGAAGAGCTTCCTAGACAGCCCTCGGTAGCATTGGGAACTGGTGAAATTAAAATGATAGAACTGGCTAAAGCGTATACCAGCTACTTGAACGAAGGAAAGTCAGCGGAGCCTTTCGTCATTAAAACCATTAGTAATAGAAATGATTCAGTTTTGGCCAGATTTGAACCAAAAATCAATGAAAATCCAGCATTTTCAGAAGAAAACAGACAAATAATGGTAGAAATGATGAAATCTACCATAAATAGTGGAACCGCTTCTAGAATTAGAACTACATA
>JBARUM010000661.1:0-10083 GCA_049645725.1 Maribacter sp. | reverse complement strand
GTATACGATACTCCAAATATCATCCGGGTAAATATTTAGTAGCTTGGCATCCAAAATCCAGTGAAGAGAACGAAAGGACGACCGTTGTTGTTCGTACACCAAAATTTGGTGATATTTTATATCGGCAAATTGCGGGTGCTATGGCCAGACGCATAGTTAATTATGCCGAAGAGGGTGAAAGTGTTCAACAGGGAGATGATTCTGGATTCATTAAATTTGGTTCGAGGGTAGATTTATTTTTGCCTATAGACTGTGAAATTAATGTGACTTTAAATCAAAAAGTTAAAGGAGCAAAAACATGTATCGCATCATACGTAAATCCTAATGAAAAAGAAGAAATTACATACTGATTTTCAAAAGGCTGTAGACATTGTAAATAATTATAAGAGTCCAATCCCGGCAGATTTATTGTTAAAGCTTTACGCTTACTATAAGATTGCCAACGAAAATTTTAATAACCCAGGAAGCAAAACCCCCTTAATAAATGCTTTTAAGGCCAACGCTCTTATACAAGCTAAGGACGTAAACGGGGAACAAGCAATGAAATCTTACATAAAGCTAGTCAAATCGGAACTAAGCGCTTCGTAGCTTACTCTTTTACCACTCATATAAATCTTCCAAATCAGCCTCGCAGAGAGAAATGAATAATTCACTCATTTTCAAACAAATAGCATTAAAAAACTTTTTGCCTTTCTTCCCTGAAGCATGTACCGGATTACCAACACCGGTGTCCTCACTTATTTTTGACCATTGCCGTTCTGCCCATACCCACCCTTCATTAAGAGCCTGTATTTTAAATTTCTTTGCCTTACCACTACCCCATTTTGAACGGGGCAGTACCAAATCTGATTTTATATAAAGCATCAAACTGGTTTCCATCTCGTCCGCATGATCGCCGTTTTCTTCAAAATAGATTGATTTGTCCAACATCTGCGGAAAGAAACAGAAACTAATGAACATTTTGGGAAATTCCAGACCCAATTCCCTTACCAAAGGCTTAAAATTATTTCCGCCATGTCCATTGAAAATTAATAATTTTCGAATGCCCTGTCTGTTGAGAACGGTGATGATATCCCTGAGTATCACCAATTGTGTACTTGGATTTAGGTTTATATCCAGGTAAATATCACGCTGTCCCGTATTTACTCCAAAAGGAACCGTTGGTAAAACAATTACTTTACTACCGCCCTCCCAAGCAATCTTAGCCGAATTGGCGACTATAGTTTCCGCTTGATAGTTATCAGTTCCATATGGTAAATGATAACTATGGGCTTCAGTAGCTCCCCACGGTAGAACAGCTAAATCAAACCGTTGCTCTTTAAGTGAATCCCAGTTTGTTTCCGCTAAAATATAGGGCCTAATCATACCTTTTAAGGATTATACAATAGTACTTTTTTGTAAAAAATTCTTATTAGCCTTGTTAAAATGAACTGCTCCAATTAATGTAATTACAAAATACAGCAGGATTAGTATATTTCCATGTGGCAAATAGGTATTTATCCCAAACCAATCTCCATATGTTACAATTAGCATTACTCCAGCCAAACTTCTAAAAACTTCAATCCATACGGCATATCTAGCACCGTCCATTAAGCTTGTGTAACCGTAAATACCAACAAAAACAAATCCTCCAAAAAGCAACAACGATTCCAAATCAATTTGTGAATAATTATAGAACATAAAAAGTAATAGGCCCGTAGTCGCCAATAATTGAAAAATTATATAGGCATTAAAAAGTCTTGAGCTTGGGGTAGCATAGCGTTCAAAGTTGTAGATATTTTCTATAAGGGTTAAAGGGTATTTTTCTTTAACGTCATGGGGTCTCCAACCCGTAGGCATGAACCAGATTCTGATTTTATCCCAATAACTTTTGGTCCGCCATGCATCCTTTGTTAATCTCCAGATATGTTGAAAATTTATATGAACGGGATTCCATGTGCCAGCAGGCTTTAAAACACCATATTGGGGCGGAACTTCATCTAATTCCTCTTGAAAAGTTCCAAACCATCTGTCCCAAACACATAATAATTGTCCTAAATTTTTATCGATATATTCAGGATTTATGGCATGATGTACTCGATGTTGTGATGGAGTTACGATAATATATTCCAACCACCCCAATTTACCTATATGTTGTGTATGATACCAGAACTGGGCAAATAAGTGTACGGGAACTAATACCGCAATAACTGCATTAGGAACTCCGATTAAGGCTGCTGGTAGCAAGAGTAAAGGAAAATAGCCCAAGAGGTTTGAGATAGATTGCCGAAGCGCGCAGGCCAAATTGAACTCTTCACTACTATGATGAATTACATGCTGGTTCCAAAAAAAATTGATTTTATGGCTTAATCTATGATTCCAATAGCCTGCAAAATCAATAACTACAAAAGCAGCAATCCATGTTACCCAAGTATTTTCTATTTGATAAAGGGCTAAATGCTGCAGAAGATACGGATATGTAACGATTATAACACCAATGCCAAGGGAGTCCTTTATAATATTTGTGAGGCCAGAACTAATGCTGGATACGGAATCCATCACTTTATGCTTTTGATTTTTTACAAAATACCCGTAAGAGATTTCCAATCCCAAAAGGACCATAAAAAACGGAATAGCATAAAGCAACGCAGTTGCATAAGTTTCCATGGATATAACAACTAGTTAAATGGGCCTACCATAATATGCGCCCTAAACGTACCCGGATCCATAAGCCAAGGCATTCCTTTGGCGTGAGGTTTATCCGGCAACCCTGTCGACTCCGTAGTAGCAAATGGAGTGTAGATGACATATCTAAACTGCCCGTCCCCTAATTCCCCAGTAATGGCGTCATAGGCTGCCTCGCTCCCGTAATAAATGTAGGTCATGCTAGGCTCCTTCGGCATTTCTAATTTACCCTGAGCAACTTCCATTCCTCTAATCTCCCGTTTTTCTTTAAAGTTTTTACCCTCTGCCGCAAGCTCCCTGCCACGTTTCATGAACGGTTCCAGTTTTTTGGAATAGCAAGAAACACTTATACCCTCCTTGTTGGGGTCATCTGCCAAACATATGAGATTATTACTTCCCTCCCGTAGGACCATAAAATCCCCTTCAGGACCATAACCATAAACCATTGCATTATCTTTTTCTGCTTCTGGAGCAGGTAAAACAGCAGTTTTTATTTGAATTTCTGACGGTAGTATCGTTATTGTGTTCTCTTGGGCATTTACCGATAACCCCAGGAAAAATAGTCCGAATAAAGCTCTATGTATCATATAACTATGGTTTTTTTAAAGATAATAACATTTCATACAATTTAAAAAGAATTAGAACCCAATAAAAAATCCTTTAAGTTTATTGAACTAATAGACTTAAAGGATTAGGATAGAAAGAATCAATTACATTATAAGGGCTTACGCCCTGAAATTATATTATAAAGGACCACAATAACAGCTATTACTAAAAGGATATGTAACAAACTACCTGTTGCCAAGCCAGGAACTATACCTAACATGCCCAACACCCAAATAATAATACAAACTACAGCTACCAGCCACAAAATACTTCTCATAATCTCATCGTTTTCTTGGTTAATATCAAGAAAGGTACTAGTTAAGAATAAATGGAATGTTCTCTAATGCCTTAAATACTAACTCAATACGTATCCCAAGGTCATCAAAATACTATCAAATTTTGTGGTTATGTCAAGTGTTCTTTAAAAAACTCCATAGTGCGACTCCATGCTAATTCTGCCGCTTCTTTGTCATAACGTGGTGTACTGGTATTATGAAAACCATGATTGACATCTGGATATGTAAAATCCTGATAAGACTTTCCATTTTCCTTTAACGCTTTTTCGTATGCTGGCCATCCAACATTTACACGTTCATCTAAACCCGCATATTGAAGCATTAAAGGAGCGTTAATATTATCAATACCTTCCGTTGGCTGACCACCGTAAAAAGGAACTGCAGCTGCCAAATCAGAAACCTTTACCGCCATCATATTAGAAATCCATCCGCCAAAACAGAAACCTACAACCCCTATTTTTCCATTGCAAGCCTTGTGCGCTTTTAAGTAATCGAACGCAGCAATAAAATCTTCTAGCATTTCGTAGCGATCACGTGTGCGTTGCATCGTTCTTCCTTCGTCATCGTTACCTGGATAACCGCCTAAAGGACTTAGCGCATCCGGAGCTAGTGTTATAAAGCCATCTAGGGCTGCCCGTCTTGCCGTGTCTTCTACATAAGGATTTAATCCACGGTTTTCATGGACAACAACTATGCCGCCAAGTTGACCACTAAACTCCTTTGGTTTGGACAGCAGCCCTTTTATCTCTCCACCTCCCTTTGGAGAATTGTAAGTAATGAAACCGGAATCCAACCTTGGGTCTTGTTTATCTACCAAGAAAGTATCCTGATAATTAGGCATTAGAAAACCCATTAATGAGGCGACCGTAACTCCACCAACGGCATAGAGCGATAATTTCTCTAAAAACTCCCTTCTTTGGAGCTTATTATGTGCGTAATCGTCATAAAGGTCAAAGACCTCTTGTTTTATGTCATCTTTCCGTAGCTTTTTCATGATATTCTTGTTTTTACTTTTGTATCATAAGATACAAAACTTAGACATATAGCAGAACGAAGACAAGCACCATACCAGCGGCAGTAAAATAAAGTCCCTTTTTAAATATGGTGGTATTTGGAAGAAACATCCAGAAGGAAGAAATTACAAAAAACAACAAAGCTAAACCGAAAAATATATTTAAAACATAAAGTGAATCTGCGGATTTTGCTTTGTGCAAATGGGTCATTTTGTCCAAAACCAAGGGCAAACGTTTCGTAGTATATGTCACCTCTCCGGTTTTACTATTGTATTTCCCTTTCTCAAAGCTGGCAATAGCATCTTTGGTAGCTGTAAACCGTAAGTTTTTTATCTTTATTTCTTTGCCCACCTGCTCTTGGGTCAAACCAGTTTCTAGTTGCTTTTCATTTTGATATTCTTGCTTTAAGAAATCGGTATCCCTAAAAATCAAAATAATACCACTTATGGCATACATCGCCATAATACCTGCAAGAAAGAACCCCAAATACCTATGGTAAGTTCGCATCTTATTGGAGCGTTCACGTTGTTTTTTCATTATTTAGAATCATTTTAAACAAAGAACGTGAATTCAAATAATTTTACAAATTGCTAAGATGCTTTTTTTTTAAATATTTACAAAATGTCCAAAACTTTAAACTTGAGGTCCGTTAATATCCTTATGCTTAAAAGTTTTAAATGAAATTATATTAGTATTTTTTATTGAACAGAATAAGCCTTGACAAAATTGCCAAGGCCTATATCTAACTAAAAAAATAAACACTGTCTATCTAAACTTGATTTTACTGTGGCTGGATATCAATCTTAATAACGTTGTATCCACCTCTTGGGTCTTGAAGGTATACTACGCCAGGACCGTTATTGTATAATCCTTTTCCAAATTGTACATCTTCTAGGTCACTTACCCTTCTTATAATCGTATTATCATCTGCAGGACCTTGGTTAGGACCACTTTGTCTTGGAGCTTGATAAATCCCGAAACCAATAGCCTCGTCAACCTCCGTACCGGAATCGTACAAGTACGATTTTTCACTAGCACCTGTTCCGGAAACCGGAGAGCCGTTTTCATTGAACAGAGGGTATCCGGCATTGTTATAGGCTAAGAACCAATCGTTGGTCTGTACGAACATAGTGGCAAAACCAAATTTGAAATCCTGTCCTTGGGGAACTTCCAAAGTAAAGGTCAAATCCGCACCCGGCCCTATCGGAGCAGTTTCGTTACTTGCCGCTACCGGTAGTCCCAAACCTGTCATATAATCTAAGGCCAAAGTATTATCTCCGTCCTCAGCCAATTCCTCCAGGCCATTTACCGGATTATTGATTTCTCCCTGTAATACCAATGGGTCTTTTTCACTGTTAAAAGCGTACACCAAACCTGGAGAGAAAACGCTTAAAGAAGAGGCCAAACGTATTGGAGAGCCGTTAGAGCCTGTCTCCTTAAACCACTCATATAATGCATCCGGATTTCCATCTTCGGCAATACCTTCCAAGCCTACTCCGCGATCTGTTTCGCCAAGAGTGAACAATGGATTATTCAATGCATGTAAAACTACAATGCCTGGCGTTACTACAAACCCGTTCTGGGAGCTCGCAGGTTGGGCGACATCCGGAGTTCTAACAGCCGTGATGGTTAGCGTAAACGTACCCGCCGAAGTTCTTGTACCAGCTGCGTAATCCAAAACGGCGGTCATGTAAAAGTCTCCCCTTCTACCATTTCTATCCACAACTCTAGTAGCGGTATTGCTATCCGCAGAACCTATGTTGGCACCAGCAGGTGGAAAAGTAGCGGGATCGTTGTCCGCTTCAGTACCCAAATCGTATAATATAAGTTCTTGGGCAATGTCCACACCGTCTAATGCCTGACCATTGGGAAATAAATCTATTCCCGCAAAATCCTCAGGAGCCAAGAACCAATCATTACTATTTCCCATCATGGTAACCGGTGAAAATTTTGTCCCAGGTACTGCTTTGAAGGAGATTTGGTATTGGTCACCGTTTTGTGTTAAAGGTCCACTGGTTGGTGCATCTCCAGTTCTAAGGCGTTCCGTGAACGTATGAACGTTCAAATAATTGGTTACGTTACTTATTGTAATATTGAAAACAGTGGACTGCGTTTCAGTATCATTTGAAAAACCTAAAGAGGGGCTTGTTTCCTCTGCCCAATCGGAAGATGCGTCTCCTTCGCCATCATATTCTATACTGGAGGAAAGTCCTACAGTAGGCACAAAATCACCTGTAGACCAAATTCCCGCTTCAACGGCTACATCCTCACGTGCACTACCACCGGCACCCCATTGTACAAAGTCCACAATTGCATCGGCATTAGCAAAAGTATTGGTAGAATACAATCCTAGACCACCTTCCGTGTCAGGCATATCATAGGGCAATACCAAAAATTCACCTGCGGCCAATTCTGCCGTTCCACTCTCTGGAGTAAGCGTACCAATTTGTGAATAGGTACCAGGTCCTAGGCATAGCCAGTAGGTGCTTAAATCTACGGCAACATTACCATTATTGTAAATTTCTACTAGATTCCTATTCCCATAATGCACTTCATTGAACACAATAGATTGTTTCATTTCAGCGGGCATTGTCAATACGTTTTCCGCACCTATAGTAATAGTTGTAGTTTCTGCCCAATTGGCCGCTCCGGTACCATCACCATCAAAAATAATACTGTTGTTTTCATCTTCCACAACAGCAACGAATTCCCCTGCGATCCATATACCAGCTGTAACCGCGACGTTTTCCCGTGCACTACCTGCCGAACCCCATTGAACAAAATCAACCAAGTTGGCCGCATCCCCAAATCCAGAATTATTCCTATATAAGCCTATACCACCAGTATTACTGGGCATTTCATAAGCGGCACTCAGATATTCTCCCGGTGCCAATTGTAGGTTTCCTTCGGTTTCCAAAGCGCCAATTTGTCTGTAGGTACCGGGTCCTAAACATAAAAAATAACCCTCTAGATCAACTACCTCATCACTGTTGTTAAAAATTTCCACACGATCTCCAAGGTATTCCACCTCGTTTAAGACTACAGATGCTTGACCAGTTGATGGAGGTGTACCTTCATCACCCTCATCTATTATTACTGCATCGTCCTCAGTACATGAAGCCATTATGGCCAATAGTACAAATGTTTTAATCCAATTCTTTCTCATAACAATTTTTTTAGATTTTAGTTACTTGTTAAACTTGAGGCAAATCAAGGCATAACCGGACGTTCATACGTTGTAAAATAAGGTTAGAAGGAAATTTTAGCTTTAAAAGTGAATTAATCGTGTTGTAAAAAAGTAGAAGTTTTGTTTTCATCTTTTCCTATCTTAGATAAATTTCTACAAGGGGGTAGCTTTTAAAAATTATGATATAAAGTTTATCTTCGTCGTCCCCAAAAATGAGAAAAGACAGACTTTACTTTTTTACATTTTCAGCTATCACGGTCATTTATGCCATTACAGCTGTCATCGCCGTACGTTTTTTTGTAAAGACCAGTACCCAGCAACTTTTAGATATCCAATTAGAATCTAGTAGAAGGGAAGCAAGGGAAATTGCCATATCCGTAGGCAACCAATTAACTAATGGGCTATCAAAGGAGAGCGTTATCCAGAACATTCAGGAGAGTATTCAGAACACCAATTTGGAAACCGGATTTATAAGTATGTTCGATTGGTCAGGAACCATTGTAAGCCACCCTAATATTACGTTACTTGGCCAACAAATGGAATCTGATGAATCCTTAGCCTCCACTATTGATGGTGAGATAAACGCCACAGATTTTTATGATTTCTTGATAGAAAAACAAAAAGCGGAAACTATACAAGATGTGGAGAACGTGGCTTTAACCTCCGAGATTATTTATCTATATCCCGTGGCCAATTCAGACCTCATCGTAGGAGCACATGCCAACCTTTCCCGAATAAACAACGAGATTAAAGATCTTCAAAATAGGTTTTACACCATTTTCGTGATAATGGGGTTCGTCATTATACTATCCACTGTCATCACCGTACGCCTTATTGGTAGCATCTATGAAAAACGGATAGAGAACGAAAAAGTGAAACTTGAGGGTGAGGTCATCAATCTTGCCAAACTTAATACCGCATTAGGGGAGTACCAACGGAAGGTAAGCGAGGAGAAACCCAAACTAGAAAAAGCAACGAAAATAACCGTCAAGGAAGAAATAACGGAAGATAACAACAGTTCGGAAAAAGGAAAAAGACGTATACTCACCTATTTGCGCAACGAACTTCTGTCCGTGTCCACAGAGGATATTGCCTATATCTATACGGAAAACACCATTACCTATGTAATCGATGTAAACGGAAAACGTTCCACGGCCAACAATAGCTTGGACGTATTGTACTCCGGTCTGGACAGTAGCTATTTTTACAGGGCCAACAGACAATTCATCATCGCTATATCATCCATAGAAAAAATAATACGCTATGGGAACAATCAACTAAAGATATTGGTTGCACCTAAATCTGAAGTGGATATTATTATCGGAAAAAATAAGGCGGCGGAATTTAAACAATGGTTGAATATGTAGCTATATTTATTACCTAACCAATCACTTTTTAAGCTTACCTTTCTTTTTCTTGTTCAGGTGAAGTACATAAGTGGCGTTAACCCCAAAATGCAATCCACCGTCATTAAAGTTAAAATTGTTAGGAGTATAAAGAATAATGGCAGTCTCATCAAAACTTTTAGTGTTGGTTAACGAAAACTGTAAGATTACATCGCTTACCTCCCAATTTATCCCAATGGCAAAAGGATTGAACCCCTGTACCCCTTCCTCACGTCCTGCCACATAATGATATTCCGTTACCAGAGAAACGTGATTACTTAGTTTATACCTACCACCTAATCCGAGAACAAAAAAATCATTATCGGTAAAGGCCAATTGTGGTGCATTGGTACGGATATACATGGGAGCTACTTGTAGTGATAAATTACGATTAAATTTACGGGCGAATATAACTTGCGAGACAAAAGAAAACCTATCTGAGTACTCCTGTGGTATTAATACACCGCTAAAATCACGGGTCAGCATAGAAATTCCTTGAAAAAGAGTGATACCTATGGGAGATTTATTATTATCGTCCCGTTGCTTTACTAACCTGTATTTTCCAAAGGCATTTACCACACCATCAAAAGAAGTGACCCCAAAACCGGCAGTAAACCTATCTGTAAAGGCATATTGTAACCCAAGACGCCCAGAAAACCTATCTGCTACAAAACTCCTTCTATTTTCTATATTAGGAATGTTCCAGTATCTGGTGCCCAATAAAAATTCCATCGTGCCTTTTTTCCTTGTTTCTACAGACTGCCCGTATATAATTTGATTTGCCTTGAAGGTCGCCCGTGTATATTGTAGGGTATCCCTACGTTCTTGATCTAAAATTTTAAGCAAATCCTGACCGTTTGCAAAATAAATTACGCCCAACATACTAAGAAACAGAAAGATGAGTTTATTTTTCTTCATAGGGCTCATATTCA
>JBARUM010000660.1:0-10821 GCA_049645725.1 Maribacter sp. | reverse complement strand
TTTGACATCGTTTTTGGTTAAATATAGAGAATTTGGCGTGGGGTATTTAAAAATTCCTGTTTGTTCTTTTTTTCCGTTCCACTCAAAAGTAACGGGTTTACCAATATTAGTAGAAATAATCTTCATATTATAAAAGTAGAAAACCACGCTGAGAGCACAGCAGTTTTAGTAATAATTTTATTTCAGGGATAAGTATAAAAAAACCGCTCCAAATTACTTGAAGCGGTTTAAGGACGTTAATGAAAAATATTTTATTTCACCATGTCGTAACTACGTTTTATAAACTCGGTTAACTCAGCACCTTTTAAAAGCCCTTTGGATAATTTGGCAAGGTCCAAGGACTGGTTTATGAGTCGCTCTTTTTTCTTGGCAGTTTTAGTACCCAGAATTTCACCGACCAATTCATGGTTCGTATTTACGATAAGGTTATACATTTCTGGCATACTCCCCATACCGAACATGCCACCACCACCTCCGGTCTGCTGCATTTCTTTCATACGGCGCATAAACTCGGGTTCTGTAATGATGAAAGGTGATGCGTTACTTTCCATGGCTTCCAATTGCACGGTATAACTACTTTTTTCACCGATTACTTTTTCCAATTCGGACTTTAAGGTTTCCTTTTCTTCATCAGACAATTTGGAAATTTGTGTATCCTCTTTTCGAATTAATTTGTCAATATGATCAGCATCTACACGGGCAAAAGAAACTTTCTCTTTAGAAGTTTCTAACTTCTGCATCAAATGGCCAATAATCGGAGAGTCCATCAATAGAACTTCATATCCTTTGGCCTTAGCGGCTTCAATATAACTGTGCTGTGCTTCTTTGTCCGAAGCGTATAGAACAACTAGTTTATCATCTTTATCCGTTTGTGAACCTTTGATTTTTTCCTGTAATTCTTCAAAAGTGTAGAAAGAACCATCCACTGTAGGATATAGTGCAAATTTATCTGCCTTTTCAAAGAACTTATCCTCTGAAAGCATTCCGTATTCGATAACTATCTTAATATCATTCCATTTTGCCTCAAAGTCCTCACGATTATTTTTGAAAAGTGAGTTCAATTTGTCAGCTACCTTTCTAGTGATGTATGAAGAAATCTTTTTAACGGCACCGTCTGCTTGCAAGTATGACCGGGAGACGTTTAACGGAATATCCGGAGAATCTATAACTCCTCTTAGCATTGTCAAGAATTCAGGTACTATTCCTTCAACATTATCCGTTACGAAAACCTGATTTTGGTACAACTGAATTCTATCCTTTTGAACGTTAAGGTCATTCGTAAGTTTTGGAAAGTAAAGTATCCCGGTAAGGTTAAATGGATAATCTACATTTAAGTGTATGTGCAATAAAGGCTCTTCAAATTGCATGGGATACATTTCCCTGTAAAAACCTTTATAGTCTTCATCCTTGAGGTCCGCAGGTTGCTTAGTCCAAGCGGGATTAGGATTATTGACAATATTGTCTACTTCCTTGGTAGGGGCGGGGTCCTCATCCTTTGCTCCCTCTGGTTTAGGGAGCGTTTCAGTTTTCATTCCAAACTTTATGGGAATAGGCATAAACTTGTTATACTTGCGCAATAGCTCACTTATTCTATTCTCTTCTAGGAATTCGGTGGAATCTTCCGCTATATGCAGAATGATCTCCGTTCCACGATCTTCTTTTTTGGACTTCTTAGTAGTGAATTTTGGTGATCCGTCGCAAGACCAGTGAATGGCAGGTTCATCCTTATAGCTCTTAGTAATGATTTCTACTTTCTCCGCAACCATAAAGGCCGAATAAAAACCAAGTCCAAAATGACCTATAATTCCGGAATCTTTGGCGGAGTCTTCATATTTATTCAGAAATTCCTCGGCTCCTGAAAAAGCTACCTCATTAATATATTTTTTCACTTCTTCCTCGGTCATTCCCAAACCTTGGTCAATTACATGTAGCTTTTTTCCTTTTTTATCAACTTTTACTTCAATAACAGGATTACCATATTCAACTTTTGCCTCGCCGATAGCGGCAAGGTGCTTTAATTTTAAAGTAGCGTCCGTTGCATTGGAGATCAACTCCCTAAGAAAAATTTCATGATCGCTGTACAAGAACTTCTTAATGAGCGGAAATATGTTATCTACAGAAACATTTATTTTACCTGTTGCCATTTTTATTTTTTTTAGTGTTTACTGCTGCTGTGTCAAAAAAAATACCAGACTACAGAACAATGACAAACTGGCATGTTTTTCGGCAATAAAAAATTTAACAAATATTTTGTTTAATTTATTTTAAATAAAGTTAAACAGTAAGTATCTTTGTGATGTGATTGGAAAGAAATTGCTATGAAAGAATTTCAAAAGTATAATCACGTTTTGATTATTTATTGGTTAGGTTGTTTGAAGACGTGCTTTCTCTCGAAAGCACGTTTTTGCTAAATAAAACTTAAACTTTTTATTCACTGCTCCATTCTTAAGGATGCATCGTAACTTTAAAATAAAATACATACAAATATGGCCGCTAAAGCAAAAAAAGTAACTCAGGAAGGATTAATAGCTGCTTACATGGATTATGTTTTGGAAAACGAAGCAAGTCCAAAATCTATTTATAAATTTTGTAAGCTCAATGGCTTTAAAGAAGAGGATTTTTATCTTTTTTACGGTTCTTTAGAAAGTCTAAAAAAAGGAATTTGGGAGCAGTTTTTCACAAATGCCACTACCTTAATGAGCAAGAACAAGGACTACGAAGGTTTTGGTAATAAAGACAAAATGTTAACTTTCTTCTACACCTTTTTTGAAATACTTACACTAAACAGAAGTTATGTACTCTTTACTTTAAATCACAGCAGTAATCCACTAAAAAATCTCGATGAGTTAAAGGGACTTAGGAAACATATTAAACTTTTTACCAAGGATTTAATTATAGATGGAAATGCCGATAAAGATTTTAAGATAACAAAACATAACCCGCAACTCTTTTCTGAGGGGGCTTGGCTTCAATTTTTATTTCTTATTAAGTTTTGGATGGATGATGATTCTGCTGGATTTGAAAAGACGGACATGGCTATCGAGAAATCTGTAAATACGATTTTCGATGTTTTTGACAACACTCCTTTAGATAACATTATAGACTTTGGAAAATTCCTGTATAAAGAAACTTTTGCATAATAACAATAATAATAAACCTACACATACCTTTTGAAGACATTAGATAAAATACCTACAGGAAAAATAGAGCGCGCCAGTAAGCTGGTCAAAACCGGTGTAAAAATAGGAGGCAACTATGCCAAATATTACGGCAAAAAACTTGTTAATTCCAATACCTCAAGAAATCAATTGGATGAAGATAATGCAGAGGATATTTATGACGGTTTAAAGAGCTTAAAAGGTAGTGCATTAAAGGTGGCTCAAATGTTAAGCATGGAAAAAAACCTTTTGCCAAACGCCTATGTTGAGAAATTTTCACTTTCTCAATTTTCCGTACCGCCTTTATCCGCTCCGCTAGTGCGTAAAACCTTCAAAAAGTATTTGGGAAAATTCCCAGAGGAAGTCTTTGATACTTTTGAAAAAGACTCGATCAACGCAGCTAGTATCGGTCAGGTGCATAAGGCTAGCAAGGATGGAAAGGAATTAGCTGTTAAAATTCAATATCCCGGTGTTGGACAAAGTATAAGTAGTGATTTGGCATTGGTTAAACCTATTGCCTTGAGAATGTTTAATCTTCAGGGAAAGGATTCTGATAAATTTTTTAAGGAAGTTGAGGACAAATTACTTGAAGAGACTAATTATTTTCTGGAAATAAAACAAAGTCAGGAAATAACAAAAGCTTGTAGTAAGATTGATAATTTAATTTCCCCCAACTATTACAAAGACCTATCCAGTGAAAGAATTATTACTATGGATTGGATGCATGGTAAGCATTTAGGCGAATTCACCAAAACAGAATTTTCTAAGGAGTTAGGGGATAAGTTAGGGCAGACTTTATGGGATTTTTATATGTTTCAAATACACGGACTTAGAAAAGTTCATGCGGATCCGCATCCTGGAAATTTCCTTATTAACGATAATGAAGAATTGATTGCTATTGATTTTGGTTGTATTAAGGAAGTTCCCAATACATTCTATAACCCTTATTTTGAGCTCGCCAAAAAAGAAAATATTTCAGATGACCGCATTTTCACCGAAAAAATGTATGAATTAGAAATCTTAACAGCGACGGATAGTCCCGAAGAAATTAAGTTTTTTAAGGAACTGTTTCATGAGATGTTGAGTCTGTTTACATCTCCTTTTCATCACGAAACTTTTGACTTTGGCAGTAGCGATTTCTGGGGCAAAATCGCAGAATTGGGCGAGCACTATGCATCGGACAAGCAAATAAGAAAAATGAACGGGAATAGGGGTTCCAAACACTTCCTATATATGAACCGCACATTCTTTGGATTGTTTAACCTACTGCATGATTTGAAAGCCCATATAAAGGTAAACAACTTTAAAAAGTACTTGGATTAGAAATTAACGTACGATTAAAAGTGTCTTTGGTGGCAAATAGTTAGCTATATTGCAATGCTAATCTTATCCTATTTAATAGGCTAATAATTTTTAAATGTATAACTCAAAAATAACGGGCTTAGGTTATTATGTGCCGGATAACATAGTAACGAACGACGATTTGTCAAAAGTTATGGATACCGATGATGCCTGGATTCAGGAACGAACGGGCATAAAAGAAAGAAGACATGTCGTTAAAGGCAGCGAAGATACAACCACAACAATGGGAGTAAAAGCTGCTAAAATTGCCATTGAGAGAGCAGGAATTACTAAGGATGATATTGATTTTATTGTTTTTGCTACCCTAAGTCCAGATTATTATTTTCCTGGGCCGGGAGTGCTGGTACAAAGAGACTTAGGTATAAAAACTGTTGGTGCATTAGATGTTAGGAACCAGTGCTCAGGTTTTATTTATGGTGTTTCGGTTGCGGACCAGTACATAAAGAGTGGAATGTATAAAAATGTACTTGTTATTGGGTCGGAACTTCACTCCCATGGCTTGGATATGACAACTAGGGGTAGAGGAGTTTCCGTTATTTTTGGAGATGGAGCTGGAGCGGCGATTCTAACTCGCGAAGAAGATATCACAAAAGGAATTTTGTCAACACATTTGCATTCTGAAGGTCAACACGCTGAAGAACTTTCGCTAATAGCGCCTGGAATGGGAAAGCGATGGGTTACCGATATTATTGCTGAGAATGATCCTAATGACGAATCGTACTTCCCTTACATGAACGGACAATTTGTTTTTAAGAATGCCGTAGTTCGCTTTAGTGAAGTTATTATGGAAGGACTAGCAAAGAATGACCTTAAGCCAACGGATATAGATTTATTGGTGCCGCACCAAGCAAATCTGAGAATTTCCCAGTTTGTACAGAATAAGTTTGGTCTTACAGATAACCAAGTTTTTAACAATATAATGAGTTACGGCAATACCACGGCTGCCTCTATTCCAATTGCACTAGCTGAAGCCTGGGAATCCGGTAAGGTGAATTCTGGAGACTTGATAGTACTGGCAGCCTTTGGAAGTGGATTTACTTGGGGAAGCGCAATTATAAGATGGTAATGTAATAACCGGCGACTATGTCACGGGTTTTCTTATTGGACACCAAAGTAATAACTCAATTTACATATGGTAACCAATGAATTATAGGATGTCGCCACTTACTTTTTTAGCGTTGTCATATCTTCCTTTTCGTTGAGAAATCCTGTTTTTTCCGCTCCCGAACATATAGGATAATCCAAAATGGACCGTTCGGCTCTCCCAATTAAACTATCCTGTTTGTTCAAAAGGTATATCAGGTCCGTTCCCCAACGACTTCTATTTCAGAAAGCTTTTTCGCATTTTCCGATAGAAAAATGCAGCCCATAGCTATGCTTTTGTTCTCTCTTTGGAAATAATAATTTGTCTGCTGTATATCTTATAGCCAATAAACTGAACTTTAAATTTGTAACTACCTTCTTCAAGGTGCTTAAGCTCAAAAAAACAATCTTCTTCCATTATACCTCCAGTAACGACCTGAGAATCATTAGAGGGTTTTAAAACGATTACAGGATAGGGGATAGGTTGTTGTGATATCTTGTCCATAAATTTTCCAGAGACAGACCCGTTCTTTAAATCTGGTTCAACGGGGCGGGAATGCGTAAATTTTACGCCAAATACAAGTAGCGCAAAAAGTATGGATACTTTTTTCATGATTGTTCGTTTTGATTAATTGAAATGACGTTCTTTTTTACAGAACCTACAGAAATAGAGGGAGTCACGGCCTAACAAGAATGATGTAAAAAACGAAACCCGGACACATGTCCGGGTTTCTGTGCTGATAGGCTATACTAAACACTAACCATTAACTATAAACATATAGCGTTATCAACAACTTTTATTCAAATTTTTTACGGCAAAAAACTATATTTACGTCCACTAAGAGACGACTTTTTTGCTAAATAGTTACACAACTCCATTAAGTTTAACAATCTAATTAACATATGAAAAAAACTCTCGTTTTTGGTGCATCCTTAAAACCAAATCGTTACAGCAATTTGGCCATAAGACGACTTGTTAGCAATGGAATAACAACTGAGGCTTTTGGATTAAAATCAGGGGAGATTTCTAATGTCCAAGTTAAAACCAAATTAGATGAATTCCAAGATATTCATACAATAACTTTATATCTAAATCCACAACGACAGCGTAATTATTATGATACCATAGTTTCGTTATCACCTAAGCGTGTAATTTTTAACCCGGGAACGGAGAACCCTGAGTTTTACAAGTTGTTGCAGGAAAACAAGATTGGGGTGGAAGTTGCTTGCACCTTGGTTCTATTAGCCACAGAACAGTATTGAGCTGGATTGGGTTCTCAATGTTTTAAGACAAATTTTGTCTTAAATAATATCTTTAATTTTTTCAATAACTCAACAGATCTATTCAGGTATATTATGAGTTATATTTTTTGCACTCTGTTGGTCCATGAGAGTCTTTCTTAATTAACTTTTTTTTGTATCCCTAATCAACCATAGTCCTAGAAATGTCAACAAGCCATTCAGGGGTAAAAGTTCGTAACCAAAAATATACCCACCTAAATTTTCAGCTGGAATTTTTGCCAATAATACTATCGTTATCACCGATAAAAGAGCCACCAACCATACATAGTTATCTTTTACGGCGTATTTAGTGAAAATGCCAAAGGCAAAAAGCCCAAGTAATGGGCCATAAGTATAAGAGGCTACGGTAAGCAGACCATCAATGACGTTTCGGTCCAGAATGTATTTAAAGGAGATTACGACTAAGACAAGTAACAGACTCATACCTACATGGGTAAATTGGCGAATGCGTTTTGCAGCTGCCTGCGTCTTTTTTTCGGTACCAAGAAAGTCTACACAAAAAGAAGTAGTCAATGAGGTAAGTGCGCTATCGGCACTGCTATAGGCCGCGGCAATTAGTCCCAACATAAAGGTTATGGCCACTATGATACCTAACCCACTGTTTAGGGCTATTTCTGGAAATAAAAGGTCGGATTTTGGTTTCCCGTCCATCATTGGTAGTGAAATACTATTCGCATCGGCATAAATGAATAATAACGCTCCTAAAAGCATGAACACAAATGTGACTGCTACCAGTACTATACTAAAACTGACCATATTTTTCTGTGCGTCTTTTAGATTGCGACAAGTCAGGTTTTTCTGCATCATATCTTGGTCTAGTCCTGTCATACAAATAGTAACGAACATGCCACCTAAAAAAGATTTGAGCCAATGGTTCTTGACAAAGAAATCATCTGTAAACCAGGTTTTACTGTATTGTTCTAATTCTGGCGATGTCAGGAATTCACCAAAACTCCAATTCAGCTCATCCAAAATAAAATAGATGGATAGTCCAACGGAAATCAGCATAAACAAGGTCTGAAGCGTATCGGTCCATACAATGGTTTTAATACCGCCCCTAAATGTATATATCCAAATGAGCAGAATGGATAGTGTAACGGTAACTTCAAAAGGAAAGTTCCAGGCATCAAAAACAAATTGTTGCAAGACAATGGCTACCAAAAACAACCTAAATGCAGCACCCAACACCCGTGAAACAAAGAAAGAAATGGCACCCACTTTGTAACTAACAAAACCAAAACGTTTGTCCAAGTACTCGTAAATAGAGGTTACGTTTTGTCTGTAATATATGGGGAGTAGCACATATGCAGTAACCATATAACCTAAAAAGTACCCAAAGACCACCTGCATATAGCTAAACTGAGAGGCCTCTACCCAACCTGGAACGGAGATAAAGGTTACTCCCGAAAGCGAGGCACCCACCATGCCAAATGCTACCAAATACCAAGGAGATTGTTTGCCTGCCTTAAAAAAATCTTCGTTAGAATCGTTCTTTCCCGTGAAATAGGAAATAAGCAATAGCAGGACAAAATACCCGCCAATGAGGAACAAAATATGCGAGGCCGTCATGGGAAATAATTTAAGGGCAAAGTACAAAAAGTAAAAATAGTATGTAATTTTACCCTTTAAATACAGCAGATGGATTTTTCTTCTAAATTATTGGAAAGCGCGGTTTACGAAATGTCGCAATTACCAGGAATTGGTAAGCGAACTGCACTACGTTTAGTGCTACATCTTTTAAAACAACCGGAGCGGCAGACGCTGGAATTAGCGAATGCACTTAAGCAATTAAGGGAAAAGATCATTTTCTGTAAAAATTGTTACAATATCTCAGATATGGAGCTGTGTGAAATTTGTGCTAATCCTAAGCGAGATGGTTCATTGGTATGTGTAGTGGAGGATATACGAGACGTTATGGCGATAGAAAATACAGGACAATACCGTGGGCTTTATCATGTTTTGGGAGGTAAAATATCTCCAATGGAAGGAATAGGTCCACAGGATTTGAATATAACTTCTCTAGTGGAAAAGGTACGTAAAGGAGAAATAAAAGAATTGATTTTTGCGTTAAGTTCTACTATGGAGGGCGACACGACAAACTTTTATATCTTTAAACAGATAGAGGGTCTAGAGGTCCGTACTTCGACCATTGCAAGGGGAATTGCTGTAGGAGATGAATTGGAATATGCAGATGAGGTAACCTTGGGAAGAAGTATTTTGAACAGGGTGCCATTTGAAGGTTCCTTGAAGTCTAATTAGAATATGTTAATGATACAAAATCAGTAAATAGGCTTAAATTTTTATATTTTTGCAAAAAATATAATCAAAAGAAGGTTTAAATTATCGATATGTCAAAATTTGAATTGAAACTACCGAGAATGGGAGAAAGTGTTGCGGAGGCAACTTTGACCTCTTGGCTGAAGGACGTTGGGGATACCATTGAAATGGACGAGGCAATTTTTGAGATTGCTACGGACAAGGTGGATAGTGAAGTCCCTAGTGAGGTAGATGGTGTTTTGATTGAAAAATGCTACAATATTGATGATATAATAAAGGTGGGGGATACGGTGGCCATTATTCAAATTAATGGTGAGGAAAATAAGGTGACGGTACCAACTCAAACTTCGGATAACGGTATGGACGAAGAGATGGTTGCTGTTGCCGAGGCAGCTTTTGTAAAGGCACAAGACACTGTTGGCAGTCCTACAAATAATTTTTCAAATTCCGAACGTTTTTATTCACCCCTGGTAAAGAATATAGCCAAAGAAGAAGGTATTTCTTTAGAGGAATTGGAAACAATAACAGGTACGGGCAAAGAGGGTAGGGTAAGCAAAAACGATATATTGGCCTATGTAAACGATAGGGATGTTAACAAACCGCTTCTGGACCAACAACCAGTTCAAAAAGAGGCGCCTGTAGCCCAGAACCCGCCTCATGCTTCGACCGTCACGGAAAAACAACCGGCAGTTGCTATGAAATCTGCTGCTGGCAACGAGGTTGTTGCCATGACCCGAATGGGCAAGCTAATAGCAAAGCACATGACAGATAGTGTATCTACCTCGGCTCACGTACAGAGTTTTATAGAGGTAGATGTTACCAATATTGTAAATTGGCGTGCCAAAAAGAAAAATAGCTTTGAACAGCAAGAAGGTGAAAAATTGACCTATACACCCATTTTTATGGAAGCTGTTGCTAAGGCATTGAAAAAATACCCCATGATGAATATTTCGGTAGATGGGGATAACATCATAAAAAAGAAAAATATCAATATAGGTATGGCCGCTGCACTGCCGGACGGAAACCTAATTGTTCCAGTTATCAAAAATGCAGACCAATTAAACCTAGTTGGAATGGCCAAAGTGGTGAATGATTTGGCTGAACGTTCTAGAAATAATACCCTAAAACCAGATGAGGTTCAGGACGGAACCTATACCGTAACTAACGTGGGTACTTTTGGCAGTGTATTCGGCACACCAATTATAAATCAGCCACAAGTAGGAATTTTGGCATTAGGAGCTATTCGCAAAATACCGGCTGTTATTGAGACTAGTGAAGGGGATTTCATAGGTATTCGTAGTAAAATGTACCTTTCACACAGTTATGACCATCGTGTAGTAAACGGTGCGTTGGGAAGTATGTTTGCAAAGGCAGTAGCGGATTATCTTGAGGCTTGGGATCCTAACAGGGAGATTTAGTCAAAATCACAAATTGGCTTAGCGAATAGTAGGTATTATCATCACTTTGATTAGTGAAATAATGGGTATAGCAGTATATTTAGAGCTTTTGTAATTCTAAGTTTTAACACTGCATGACTTTTACGCATTCCCTTAAAAAAAGGCTTTCTTTCATATTCACAATTTTTTTAACAACACTGCTTTATGCACAAGATGACAAAAAGGAGCCGGTAAAGCTGTTT
>JBARUM010000659.1:0-3415 GCA_049645725.1 Maribacter sp. | reverse complement strand
TGATTGAGCACCTCAAAGAAATATCAATCCAGTTTTCAGTAGATTTAGAAAGAATTGAATCTTCCAATTCCAACATAATGGACTGCTCAAACAAATCCATCATACTTTGCAGAACAACACTGAATACCCTCAAAAAAATAATTCAATCAAAGGCGTTTGAAAAATTAGAACACGAAATAGCATTTTTTAAGACTATCAAACCCATTTCTTTTATTCCATTGATTTACTTTTCTGAGGTTCGTTCTTTTGAAATTCAATTTCCAAAAGCAAATATCCACGACCAACGTAAAACCATAAGAAAGAAAATCAAAAAACTTAACCGTTTCTTTCTGTATAATATGGATTTTGGGCAGTATGTGGATTTTGGAGCAACTCATTTTGATAAGGAATACTACACCAGGGACTATTTAGATAGTTAGCCAATCCCTACATCAAAATTTTACTTTCAAGATCCGGATTTTTCTACGCGACGTGATATGCTTTTAGCGAAATTTAAAGCCTACCAACAATTTATAGGTTACTTAGAAAGTAAATCGTTGGGACTTAAAAATTATCCAAAGAGAAATACATTGACTTACTCAGAAAACAAACTTCAATGGCCGTTCAGTAATACAGACTATGTAGAACTCCTTTACGCCTTATGTTTGAGGGGTTTGGGCAAAAGGGACAAAAAAAGTATGATGAAAGTAACCCAAAGCCTTCAGCAAGTTATTGACTACCAGCCAAAGGATATTTACAAAACCTTTCAGGATATCAAAGGCCGAAAGAATAGCAGAACATTATTCTTGGACGAACTTGCTAAAACACTTCTTCTAGAAATAGACAAGACCGAGGAATGAACCTTAAATTCCTTACTTACATTAACTTTATAAAATGTTAAATAAAGACCGTACTCCGGTCGACCTCCGGTAATTCGT
This sequence comes from Maribacter sp., assembly GCA_049645725.1. Taxonomy (GTDB): domain Bacteria; phylum Bacteroidota; class Bacteroidia; order Flavobacteriales; family Flavobacteriaceae; genus Maribacter. The sequence goes on along the minus strand of JBARUM010000659.1, from coordinate 2,498 downwards.
TTCAAGTGGTATTTCCTATTCAATTTAGGTCTGTTTAGTTGCTATTTTTCAAAATTACATCCACAAAACATATCAAAATGTATCAAATTTCAAGATGTTAAATTTTGACCGTACTCCGGTCGAACTGGGGAATAAAATCCAATAATACCATTCAAATTTGTGGAACGAAAGTCAAATCAGGTCAGGGACTATCAACTAAAATTGAAAATCGGATAGTCCCTTTCTTTAAAACCCTCCTATTATGGCGACAAGTATCATTACAACAGACGATCTCCGGGAATTCAAAATGGAATTGCTCGATGACATTAAAAAACTCCTATCCAAACAAGCGACCGGAAGCTTGAAAAAATACCTGAAATCCTCGGAGGTGATGGAAATGCTCCAAGTGAGCCCGGGGACGCTTCAAAATCTTCGTATCAACGGTACGTTGCCCTACACCAAAGTAGGCGGGATAATTTATTATAATGTAGCGGAAATTCATAAGGTGATGGATGCCAACCGTGTACAACACGGTCTAAATTCTTAAGCCATGAACTATATAAAGCTACTCAATGCGGCTTTTGAAAAGTTCTATTCCGATGACCGTTTGAATCCAACCCATATCAGTTTGTACATGGCCCTGTTCCAGGAATGGAACAGTAGCCGATTTGCTGACGAATTCTATGTGAACCGTAGGGATTTAATGCTTGCTTCGAAGATAGGCTCTAAATCTACCTACCATAGATGTGTTACAGAACTTGATTCTTGGAACTATCTCTTTTACTTTCCCTCCAACAATCCCTACAAAGGCAGTAAAATAAAGATGGCCATTATCGAGACAAGTGATGAGACGGTTAAGGGACGGTACAATCCCATATTAGAACATCTTGCGGAACGGCACCATCCCATAGGTGAACCGGTACCGGGACGGCACCATCCCATATCAGGACAAGTAATGGACCCGCACCGTCCCACCAGTGGACAAGCATTGGTATCTACTATAAACAATACCAAACAAGTAAACAATATAAAACAGCCAAAGGGCAGGCAGGCCGTTAATATTTTTTTTATTGAAAAAGGTTTTAATGCTGATGAAGGAAAAAAATTCTTTACCCATTATGAAACCCGTAATTGGCAAACTAGCGATGGAAAACAAATTCGGGATTGGCGTGCCTTAGCCCTCAACTGGATGGATAGAACCGAACTTTTCGATGAAGAAAACAACCCAAATAAAAAACAAGCGTCCCAAATCAAGGACAACTTGCGAACCACTAAAAATAAAGACTATGGACAACCCCTCTAAAATTACCGAAGGTGGCGTGGAATATTCACTCGGAAAATTTGATGGCAAAAGTGTCCTATACGATTTTGACCAAATACTAATTTATCTGAATGCAAAAGGAAAATCGCTCTTTGGTAAGGAATTCAGAATCTATGATGAGGACACGGTAATCATCCGCAAACTATGCCATTATTTCATCAAGAATAAAGAGAATTGTCAAAAGAACGGTATTGACCCAGACAAGGGCATTCTGCTTTCTGGACCAGTAGGCTGCGGGAAAACAACTTTGATGAAACTACTACGACATATCGTCCCACAGCAAAGACCTTACGAAATGATCCCTTGCAGGAACGTTGTCTTCAGTTTTAACCATCTCGGTTTTAAAACCATTGAAGACTATGGGAACACTAAATTTTTCTGCTTCGATGATCTGGGCATTGAACCTACAGGTAGATTCTATGGTAAGGATTTGAACGTAATGGGTGAAGTCCTCCTTTCTCGATACGAGCTGTATCTTCAGACCAAATATAAAATTAAAACGCACGCTACTACAAATCTCAATGCTGAAGAACTAGAAGAGCGTTATGGGAACCGTGTGCGCAGCAGGATGCGCAAATTGTTCAATCTGATTGCCTTTGATAAGGGCAGTCACGATAAAAGAAAATAAAATGGACTCGAATGAATTATTGAATATCTATGAGAAATATTATCAATCAGACTTGAAATATGGCTTTTATTTAAGAGAAAATACATGGCAATCAATTGGACAATTACTATTGACTGTAAGTGTCCAAGAAGGAAGTGTGCTTATCGGCCACCCTCCATATTTTACAAATCCAAAATTTTTTTAAAGTTATACTAGGCAAATACTATTGGAGAAATCAATAATAAGACTTGATCTAGAACTATGAGAATAAATGATGGTGGTAAATATCGCTATTAACAAGTTGACTCTAATTTCAAAATGCGGTCGAAAGAAGATTTTAAGAAAAGGAATAATCCAAATAAATTCTTTGATAGTTTTGATTATTTTAATGATTATTTTCTAAAAGTTAATAAATAAATTTAAAAAACCTCACTAAAAAGCTAAAACTATCTATCATGGAATATTTATAATATTCTTTTGTATCTGTTTTGAAAAATGAGTTCTATCAATCAGTATGGAAGTTGTATGCTGTGAATAATTTATCTCTAAAATGATATTTAAGTAAGTTTTTTAGGCATCAAACCACAATCC
>JBARUM010000658.1:0-1668 GCA_049645725.1 Maribacter sp. | reverse complement strand
CTACTGATTTGTAAAAAACGAAGAGGTTACAGACACCCTTTTATACCTTTTGAATCTCGAAGCAATATAGCAATATATTTTAGTAGGATCAGTATAAGTGGAAAGTGGGCGGAAGAACATCTTCTAGGAAACCGGGGTATTTCGGTGCCTCGGTTTCTTTTAAAATAAAGATATTGGTTTTGGATTCCGCAAGGAAAAAGAGACCATAGCGATGCGAGCGATGATGTTGATGCCAAAATCTACTTCTAGGTCATTTTAGAAATAAGATGGTGTAAAAGCAAGATTGAAAGCAAAAATGAATTCAAACGTTTCGTAGGTAACAGGAGACCTTGGTCTCCTGTTACTGTTTTAAGTGATTACATTACCCAGATATAGTTAAAAACCCTTCTTGAACTATTTTTACTAAGTTTCAAGACTTTTAAGCAATGCTTTCATAACATCAAGTTCCGTATCATATCCACGAAGTATAAGCAGATAACCTACCTCGTTTAAATTCTTTATATGCCTTAAGGTATCTTTTTCCGTAATTCCTAAACCTCTGAGAATTCCATAGGGACCGGAAGGCATTTCTCCTAGGACCTTTCCGTCCAAGTCATGAAGAAATTGTGATACCAAAGATCCAGCTATAAATAATGTACCCATTTCAGGATTACAGAAAAGTCCAAAATCAGATGTAGGCCCTAGGGAACCTTTCCAATACTGTTTCAATTCATCTTTTGCCTTTAAGGTTTCACTATCGTTTGAAATACATACTTCCGAAAATTTACCGAGAACGGACAATTGTAGTCCTTCCGTGGTATTCTTGAATATTTCTTGAATAACTTCCTCAAGTTGCCATAGCTGTTTAAAACTCTTTATAAAAAAGGATTTCTGTTTCTTATTTTGAATCTTTTTCTTCATCATTTAGGAATGTTTGAGATATAAGTAGGTTAAACTATTCCCTTGCCCCTAATTTAAAAAGCATTACACTTCAGAAGAATGACCAATATCATTTCATATACACATTTACCGTTTTATTTTTGATTGAAATTATAAAAGAATTTATAACTTAAATAACAACATCATGACAAACGATAGTGGAAATGTTTTACTGGCACTCCTAACCGGAGCCGCCATAGGAGCTGGAATTGGGATACTCTATGCTCCCGATAAAGGCAGCGAAACCCGTCACAAAATCAAACAAAAGGTAGACGATACCACCCATGATCTAGCAGATCGTATCTCACACGCCAAAGAAGAACTCACAAAAACGGCCAACGAGAAAAAAGATGCCTTCGACAGGAAATTGGATGAAGCCATTTCTACCATGAGCTACAAAGCAGATGATATTATTGATAAGCTGGAACGCAAATTAGAGGATCTTAAAAAGAAGAACGCCCAATTACAAAAATAGCTGATATGGCTTTTGAAGAATTTAAAGAAGACCTCATGGGTGCGGAAGCCGATATGAGGTCTTATGTAGAAAATAGCGACGAATACTTGCGGCTTAGAATTTTTAAGGTAATGATGTACCATGTTACAGCTATTGCGCAATTCCTATTGATAGGTATAGGCTTGGTTTTTACCCTGCTTTTCTTATCATTTGCTGCTTGCTTAGCCTTGTCCGAAACGTTGGACAGTTACCTTGGCGGTTTCATTATCGTTGGTGGTTTTTATGCACTCATAGGG
>JBARUM010000657.1:0-9157 GCA_049645725.1 Maribacter sp. | reverse complement strand
TATTAAATAACTTTGAATGGCGGCCACTTACAATAATAACTAGAAAATCAAGGAATTTCTTGAAAAAGGAAATGACTAAAATATTTAGTAATTTCGTACTTCTACAGGGATGATTTCTCTCCCACGCTGAATTTTCGCGCCGATAGTTATCGGGATTCGAAAGGATAAAGGTATTGAAGGAATGGTTATTTTATCAACTTAAGCAATACTAAAATGGCTGTTTTAGAACAAGTAACATCGCAGCAAGCGATAGATTTTGAGAACAAGTACGGTGCACATAACTATCATCCATTACCCGTAGTTTTAAGTAGAGGAGAGGGTGTGTTTGTTTGGGATGTGGAAGGAAAAAAGTATTATGACTTCCTTTCCGCCTATTCCGCTGTAAACCAAGGACATTGTCATCCTAAAATAGTAGGTGCAATGATTAATCAAGCTCAAAGGCTTACATTAACTTCAAGGGCATTTTATAATGACATGTTGGGCAAGTATGAAAAGTACATGACCGAAACTTTTCATTTTGATAAGCTTTTGCCCATGAATACAGGTGCCGAGGCAGTAGAAACTGCTTTAAAGCTTTGCAGGAAGTGGGCATACGAGAAGAAAGGAATTCCTGAGAATTCTGCAGAGATTATTGTCTGTGAAAATAATTTTCATGGAAGGACTACTACTATTATTTCATTTTCTAATGATCAGGCGGCGCATAAGAACTTTGGTCCATACACGGACGGATTCACAAAAATCGAATATGACAATTTAAAAGCGTTGGAAGAAGTGCTTGAAAATAACAAAAATATTGCAGGATTTTTGGTAGAACCTATACAAGGGGAAGCTGGCGTCTACGTTCCCTCTGAAGGTTATTTAAGCGGTGCAAAAGCACTATGTGAAAAATACAATGTTTTGTTTATAGCAGATGAGGTACAGACCGGCATTGCCAGAACTGGTAGATTGTTGGCAACCTGCGGTAATTGTAGTTGTTGCGATAAGCATTGTAGCGGTACACCAGAGACCAAACCAGATATTTTAATTTTAGGTAAAGCATTATCCGGTGGGGTTTTTCCTGTTTCCGCAGTATTGGCGAATGATACTGTGATGGATGTTATACGACCAGGGAACCATGGTAGTACTTTTGGCGGTAATCCAATTGCGGCAGCTGTTGGTGTTGCAGCTTTAGAGGTAGTTAAGAACGAAGAACTGGCGGAAAACGCTTCTGAACTGGGAGCGCTTTTTAGGTCAGAGCTAAATGATTTTATACTTGAATGTGATTTGGTTAAAAGTATTAGGGGAAAGGGACTGTTAAATGCAATTTTAATCAATGATACAGAAGAAAGTTCTACGGCCTGGGATATTTGCTTGGCCTTAAAGGAAAACGGTTTATTGGCAAAACCAACGCATGGTAATATAATCAGATTCGCACCTCCCTTGGTCATGACCAAAGACCAATTACTGGACTGTGTTTCCATAATTATAAAGACCCTAAAAGAATTTAAGTAATTTAATTGGCAATAGGATAAAAAAGCCCCGTTTCAGTATATGAAACGGGGCTTTCTAATTTTAAAGGTTATTGACTATTGAAAACCTCCTTCGGAAGCTGCAGCATAGATAATAGCACCTATAGCTCCAAAATATATGATACTAAGGATTAACATTATTCCTGCAATTCCAAGTCCAATGTACGACAGTACCCTACCGGTCTTTACATTATCATATCCTGAATAAATCTCCATATCGGATTGATATATTTTCTCAGCTTTTTTTGCATTGCTCAAACCAATAAAACTAAAGATAGCACCGAAAGGACCACAACAGAAAATAGTCAATACAATTGATAGTATTCCAAAAGTCAAAGCGTTACTTGCGCCAGGTAAGGGTTGATTGGCCATTTTTAATCTATTTCAATACCCATTTGTTCATAAACATCTTTGGTTTGCTCAAGATACGCATCCCATCCTCCAATAGAGAAAATAAAGTAAATTGTCCAAAGCAAAGTAACTAGACCTATAACAAGGCCAATAATCGCTATAATTTTAGCAGTTTTCAAAGTACTGAAATTAGAGTATTCCTCCGGATTTTCACTATATAACTTGGTATCTTTATTTACTAGAAAGAGCGCGATACCCGATAGCAGAATACCACCAATTCCAGCACTAAAACAGCAACATATAAAAGACAGTATCCCAAGCACTACTGCTATTGTAACGTTAGGTAATTTTTGTTGTTCCATAATTTTAAGGTTTATTTAGGTGAATTTCAAAATATAGTTGGTAAATAGTGTGCCTACCGTCATGATTATTAATAGGATTGTGACTGTATTTGAATATTTAATGGAAAACATTTTATCCATGGCTAAAAAACCGAATAATAGTAACATGGGATAAATTGCTGGATACATCTCGAATGCTGCTGAAAATTCACCTTTGACCAGATGGACAAACGACCGCTGCAGACCACATCCCGGACAGTCAAAACCGAATAACTTTCTGGTAAAGCAAGGCAACATATATTGTTCGATGCCTAGGAAAAATACTGTCATTAAATACATAATGTTATTCTAATCGCAAGCCGAAAATTACTATTATTTTTGTGGAATCAAAACAAAATCATGGTCGTTTTTAAAATAGGGGATAAAGTAGAAGCTATAGACGATACTATTGCAGGTTTTGTTTCTGAAATAAATGGGGAGGCCGTAACGGTTAATACTGATGATGGATTTCCTTTAATCTTTCAAAAACATGAATTGGTAAAAATAGAAGATGAAATTAAGGTAACTAATTCAGAAGTATCGAGAGTAAAAAAAGAAAAAGAACTATCCAAAACGGGAAACGTCAAACAGATAAAACCTAAACAGCGAAACTTTCCCAAAATGGAGGTGGACCTGCATATAAACCAACTAGTCAAGGACCCCAAAAGCATGGATAATTCTGAAATGCTGAACCTACAGTTAGAAACGGCGAAAAGACAGTTGGACTTTGCAATTTCCAAGCGAATACAGAAAGTAGTATTTATACATGGGGTAGGAGCGGGAGTGTTAAAGGAAGAACTGCACTATTTGTTCAGGAGATACGATAATGTAAAATACTATGATGCCGATTATCAAAAATATGGTCTGGGCGCTACAGAAGTATATGTTTTTCAGAATTTCTAATTGGGTAATTTAAAGACTCGTTGTAACCGTACCAAATTCATTGATTCGTTGATCGGTTATCCTGGTATCTCCATTCTCGTTTACAAAAGAAATCTCACTTAACTGGATAGTGTGCAAAAAAGTATCTCCTTCCCCAGCAACGGTTGTAATAAAAACTTGACCATTTTCGGCTATAATTTCTTCAATTACAGTGGGTTCAATAGATGGGATAGCATCACAAAAATATGCGTTGGTAACGTTATCCGAAAAAATACGATAGGTAATCACTACCTGTTCATCCACTTCTCTAACGATATCTGTTGTTGTAACTTCATTTGCTAAAGAGCCACTGGGAAGTTCTAATATAAGTGCTTCATCTCCATTAATTTTAAAAAGAACGTTTGCGGCACTAGCGGAAATGGCATTGCAACTTTGTACCGTAGTGATACTGTCAAAATCTACAGTCTCAATTTGAAGGTCTCCGTCATTACAAGAAAAAAAGCAAATAAAACCTGTAAAAAGCAAGAGTTTCTTCATAGCTCAAATTTAAAGTAAATATTGGAAATGGCTTTATAGGTTTGAAACCATTTAAGTGTAAATTAACTTAATTTGGCTATTTTTGAGGATTAGCAAATTCAGACCACAGATTCATGAAAAATGTTTATTTGGACAGCGCAGCGACTACACAAGTAAGAGCAGAGGTCATATCTAAAATGCAAGATGCTTTGGCCAATTGCTACGGTAACCCTTCATCTACACATAGTTTTGGTAGAACAGCAAAAACGGGTGTGGAGAGTGCCAGAAAGACTATTGCAAAATATCTTAATGCCCATCCTTCAGAAATTATATTTACTTCTGGTGGAACAGAGGCTGACAATATGATTCTAAGATGTGCGGTAAGAGATTTGGGTGTTGAGACCATCATAACTTCTAAAATTGAACATCATGCAGTTTTACATACTGTTGAAGAATTAAGGGATAAAGGCCATATAAATTTGTGTTTCGTTGAGCTAGATTCTCATGGCAATCCAGACATGGCTCATCTGGAGGTATTGTTAAAAAAGGACGATTCTAAAAAGTTGGTGAGCCTAATGCATGTGAATAATGAAATAGGCAACAAAATTGATTTACTTTCTATTGCCAAGTTGGTAAAAGAGAACGATACTCTCTTTCATTCAGATACCGTACAGTCTATTGGCCACTATCCATGGGATGTTCAAGAAATACCAGTTGATTTTTTGGTAGCTGCTGCTCATAAATTTCATGGTCCAAAAGGAATTGGTTTTGCTTTCATAAGAAAGAATTCCGGATTGGGATGTATGATTTCCGGTGGCTCGCAAGAACGTGGTTTTAGAGCAGGAACAGAATCTTTTCATAACATTATTGGGTTAGAAGAGGCTTTTGTATTGGCTTATGACAACTTGGTCGCTGAAAAAGAATATGTTACCGGAATCAAAAGCTACTTTATTGATAAAATCAAAAAGGAAATTCCGGCTACGAAATTTAACGGTCATTCTGGCGATTTAGATAAAAGCACATATACTTTGGTAAACGTTTGTCTTCCAATTACTCCAGAAAAGGGCCTTATGTTATTATTTCATTTGGATATCAAGGGAATTGCATGTTCCAAAGGAAGCGCCTGCCAATCTGGAAGTGACAAAGGATCACATGTATTAGCTGAAATTTTGTCCGAAGAAGACCTTAAGAAACCGTCTTTAAGATTTTCTTTTTCAAAGTACAATACCAAAGAAGAGGTGGATTATACGATTGAGGTATTAAAAGAGTTTACCTAGAAGCGGCCATTATTCCTTCCTTTTCCTATCCTTTTTTCGTTCCCTTTCATAAGGGAATTTACGAATTGCCAACTTCATCATCCTATCAATAAGGTCAGTGGTGTTCTTACCTGTTTTCTTATTTATTTCTTTCTCATATTTCCAGAGTAATTTGCCGGTATCCCCATCACTAATTTTCACGCCTATTCGTCCATAGTTGGCATTACCTGAAAAATAATCTGCAAAACTAAACTCGGTAGGAACGCCTTTGGATAGCAAATTGTTTAGATCTAGGGTGCCACTTATTATACCATCCACTCCTAAAATGGTGCTTAATTCTTTAACAGTATATACATCAATGTTTTTATAGTCAATCCCATTTTGAGATAATATCGCCTTTGTGTTTTTAATATTTTGAAATTCTACAGGGAATTTTTTCTTTTTTCTTCGTTTAGAAAAATACGTTTCGAAAGCATCTTGCACCGCATACCCCTCTTTTTCCTCCAAAGATTTTAAATCACTTTTTTGAACCTTGTCCTTAAGATCTAGATTTGTTAAAAAAGGTAAAATTGCAAGTACTTCATGATCAACGCTTAAATCATCAAAACGGGAACTTTCGTAAATGTTTTTTTGACCGCTAAGTCCAATTGAAATAAGGAGAAATAAGAATAATAGTTTTTTAGTCATTTTTTTTATAAGCGTATCTGAAGCCTTAAATTTAGGATTCTGGAAGTCAGGAAATTGGGAACTGCAAATTCATTCTTACTATCAACGTCCCGGACCCATGTGTTCGTAATCGAGTTTTGATTGTTGAACAGATTAAAAATCTCAAATCCAAGACTAAGATCTTTTAGTGCATGCAACCAATGACCTTCATCAAATACTTTATCCTTTCCTACAAAAATATAGGAAATTCCTAAATCTGCCCGCTTATAATCCCTTAATCTGTTCTGAAACTCATACGGGTCGGCATAACTGGGAGAACCTCCCGGTAGTCCGGTCATATAAACTAGGCTCATGTGCATCTTAATATCTGGAATAGTCGGGATATAATCTTGAAATAGGATTCCAATTTTAAAACGTTGATCCGTGGGTCTAGGAATATTCCCTCTATTATCAATATTCTCTTCCGTTTTTAAAAATCCTATACTCACCCATGATTCTGTTCCCGGAACAAAGGCTCCATGCAATCGTAGGTCAGCTCCATATACATGGGCATTTGCATTATTGCTGGCCGCATAACGTATTCGAACATCTTCTAAGGTGTAAGGATTTACATTGGTTAAATCCTTATAGTACATTTCGCTATGTAATGTAAAAGGTCTTTCCCATAGGCTAAAGCTATATTCATTGCCTAAAACCAAATGAAAGGACTTTTGAGCCTTCACCCCAGGGTTAACTGTGCCGGTACTATCCCGTAATTCTCTATAAAAAGGCGGTTGATGATACACTCCAGCTGAGACCCGAAAAAGCATATCTTTTTTCCAATCTGGTTTTATGGCGAATTGCGCTCTTGGACTAATTACAGTCTGGGATACTTTTTCTACGCCCGTTCCACTTACCGTCCAATGGTGAAGGCGAAACCCTAGGTTATAGTAAATATTATTTGTTCCCCACTTGGCTTGGGTACCCGTTTGGAAAAATCCTGAAAACCGATTGGTCTTTACAGAGTTGGTAGCGTTTATTCCTGTAAAGGGTACTAAAGGGGCAGTAAAAGGCGCTGATGGCTGATTATTGATGAACTCAGGACGAGGTGGACGAACAGAGAACCCCGCAGAATCTATAAACTCCGATTCTCTTAACTGGTCTCGTATATCCTCGTGTGTATATTTTACTCCCCATTGTATAACGATATCTTCTTTTTTGTGATAACCCAAATGGTTTAGATTGAAAATTAATGCGTCAAGGTCATTTCTAGAACGATTAAATTGAGAACCAATACCTCTTGCATTACTAATTTCACCTAAATTTTCACTGTTGAGGTTACTATCAACTTCCCCCAACTCATACGCTGCAATAACGTCTGAATATTCTTCCTCGGTAGTGTGATATAGGGATGAAATAAGTTTTAAGGTGGTATTATCGTTCAAGTAATAATTGCCTTTTAAAGCACCCAGAGTTGTTGCGTATTTATTGTTCTCTCTTCCTTCGTAAAATACGGATAGCGCCCTTGGCTGATCTAAGGTTCCAAAATTTGTCTGTCTAGAAATAGGTTCATTCCTATAATTGTTTATTGAAAAATTTCCAAGAAAATTTAAATCGAATTTACTCGTAAAACGATATGTAACGTAACTTTGAACATCTGTAAATGCAGGATTGAAATTGCTTTGGGTGTCTTGGGAATTCACCAATAAAGAGTTGTTTCGGTACCGTAGGCCTGTAACACTACTTAATTTTTTATTCGCGGAAATAGTTTCAAGGCTGGCACTAGCTCCCAAGAAACTTATATCTCCCTGTACTGAAAATTGCGAAGGAGTCTTATAGGTAATATCCAATACAGAGGATAGCTTGTCACCATATTTTGCCTGAAACCCTCCTGCTGAAAATTTCACATCCTGTACTAAATTGCTATTCACAAAACTAAGACCTTCTTGTTGTGCAGAACGTATTAAAAACGGTCGGTATACTTCAATTTCATTAATGTAGACCAAATTTTCGTCATAATTTCCTCCTCTAACGGAATATTGTGTACTTAGTTCGTTGTTGGACGAAACCCCGGGTAATAGTTTTAGGATATTTTCAACCCCGGCATTTGCTCCCGGAATTTTTCGAATGTCCTCTGTGGAAATAGATAAGATACCGGATGCCTTTTTTTCTCCTGTGGCGGATACCGTTATACCATCCATTTGAATGGCATCGGTCCTTAGAATAGGATTAAACTCAAAGGTTTCGTTAGTGGTTAATATTAACCGTTCCAATAACACATCTTTATGCCCCAAATGAGAAAATAATATTGAAATCTCCTTATCTGCTATAATCTGTAGAAGATAGAAACCATTTTCATCTGAAAATGCTCCATTGTCTCCTGAAGAAATATTTACGTTGGATAACGGCTTGTTTTGCTCATCTAGGACTATACCCGTAATAGTAGCTGTTTGCGCACAACAATACATCTGGCACAGAACTATGAAAAGGAAAATAGGTGTACAAAACTTCAAATGATTTATTTTCTATAGAAGGAGGTAGTCAACGTTTTTTGGTTTCCTACATTATCTGTAACGGTAACTTTAAGGACACATTGTTTTTTGTCTAAAATCTTATCGTCAAAATTATAGGTCAATGTATTTCTTTTTGGTTCATATTCCATAAGTACCCATTCTCCGTTTAAAGTAGCTGAATAGGTATTTACACCACTCAGGTCATCCGAAATAAATACACTAAGATACTTATAGTTGTTAAGCCACTGTTTTTCTTTAAAATTTTTAGTTCTTATGATGGGGGCAACGGTATCTTTGACTAATGTATATGTGCCAAGATTTCTTGTCCTTGCAGTAAATATACCACCGCGTTTATATGTGCTAAGATGACTAGGCCTCAACTTTTTATCCAGCCGTGCTATGAATAATTTTTTTTGATCTTCTTTTGAATAGCTATTAGCATCAAAAGTTATGGTGAAATTACGGTGCGCCGGTACCGTATTGGTATGAATGGTTACCGTATCCCTTCCTTTTTTCAAATCTATATAAAAATCATCGTAAAATGTATTGGCAGGGAAATACACTTTGGCGCCTTCTAGGTCAAAATTATTAGGTTTCTTGGCTATGACATAATTATCCGTCTTGCTAATATCCTTTTGCACTTGCAATTCTTCTCTTTTTCCTTCTACAGGGATTGTTAATTTTACATTGTTTCCTTTCAAATCTTCAATGCGCAAATTAAGAGTATAGCTTAAACCTTCTTTTATTTCAATTTCGCCATTGTTGTGGATTTCGTTGTAAATGCTTAAATAATTGCCAGGGCTTTTAAAGCATTTTTGAATACGTTGCCCGTAACGTCCCAAATAATCAAAATCTACCAAAGTGTTGATGTACCTGGTTTCCCCAAAAGAAAATGATTCAAAATCATAAGAAGCGTATACTTTACCATTTACCGAAAGTGAAACTGCATATAGCCCATTTTTATTGGCCGCCATATCCTGTCTGTCAAAACCAATGAAGCCAACACCTATTTTACCAATAGCATTTACTTTGTTAGCCAGAAAAGTACCGTCCGGCTGCTTTGAAAAATCCAATTGAATTTTTTCGCTGCTTTGATTTACTTGTGT
>JBARUM010000656.1:0-2361 GCA_049645725.1 Maribacter sp. | reverse complement strand
AACAAATAATACAATAATGATGGAGATTTTTCTAAGAGCATCTGAAAATAAAGGTTCTTATCGAGAACAACTTTTAAATATAGTTACAAAAATGCTTGAGCACAAAGGTGATATAAATGCTTTAGATGGAAAAGGTGAATCAGGTTTATTTAATTCTGTTAAATTAAGAGATATGCAGTTAATTGTATTTTTGTTACAGGCCAATATAAATACAAATATACAAAATCCTAAAGGTGAAACTGTTTTAGAGTTTTTAGTATATGATGGTTTAAAATATGTAAAAATTATAAAACTTCTTTTACATTATGGCATTGATCCTAAATTAAAAAATAAAAAAGGTCAAACAGTTTATGAAGTGTTAACAAATCTTATTTTACATAAAGATGGCACAATACCTTTTGAGGATGAAGAGTTAAAGTCTTTATTTGATCCTGATGCGTTGTATATGAATGTAGTTCAGTTACTTTTAGATTCTGAAAAAGTGGATGAAGAGAATGGAGAAGAATTTATATTTTTAAACTTATTGGACTCTACTGGTGATCCAATATTTTTTAAACCTTTGATGTACGATAACTTTGCTTTATTTAGTTTATATACAAAACATCCTATTAATATACATCAAGAAAATAAACAACATTATAATCTCTTTTTTGCGTATGTTTTAAAAATTTTTGAAAATAACAATGCAACAGCAAAAGTATGTAAAAATTTTCAAAATAATATAAGCAGTTTAATAAGTAGAAAATTAAATAAAGATTTTAAAGACTCACTTGGTTGGACAATACTACATAAAGTTTTAGCTACAGAATGTAATTTAAAACTATTTAAAATATTAACTGATGTAGTAAAATTTGATTATTCAATGACAGACAATCTTGGTCGTACAGTTATTCATAATGCAGTATGGCATGATAATGTAGAGGTGATAAAAATTATCAATAAATTAGCACATGAAACTATAAATAAGGAAGATATTTATGGAATTACTCCTATTTATTATGCCGCACTTCTTGGACACAAGAAATTAGTTTCAAGCTTTTTTGAGTTGGGTGCTAAGATCACAATATCAGGAAAAATTGATCTTAAGGCTATCAAAAAGTTTAGCCCGATGTTAAAGAATCTTGAAAAACTTTTGATAGATTTAAATGATGCTTCTTTAGAGAATAGAATGAAAAGTTTGATAGAACAAATAGAAGCAAAATTTTCTAAATAAGATAAATTCTTTATGAAACAATTGACTATTTCTATAGGGTGTGATATCATATAAAAGGCATAATTCTATTATGAAGGATATATGATGAAAACAACTTATAATGTAGCAAAACTTATTAGATATATTAAAACACTTCCTATAGCAATAGCACTTATATTTTCTACTATAACTACCTATCTAGTCCTTAGTAATAGCATTGAAAAACATGAAAAAAATCTTAAAAATATAAAATCAGAATTTATAACAACTCAAAAAATGGTTATCAAACAAGAGGTATTAAGAACCTTGAAACAGATAAATTATCATAAGAGTACCGCAGAAGACAAATTAAAATCAGACGTTAAAATGCGTGTACAAAATGTTTCAAATATAATTAATAATATATATAAACAAAATAAAACAAAATCACACAAAGAGATAACGAAGCTCATTAAAGATGCTATTAGAGTTTTGCGTTTCAGTAATGGACGAGGTTATTTTTTTATCTACACAATGGATGGAACAAGTATTCTTTATCCTACCTCTCCTCAAAGTGAGGGTAAAAATATGTGGAATTCAAAAGATCCACAAGGCGGATATAGTATTAGAGAGCTTTCCAATATTGCCAAAACAAAAGGTGAAGATTTTTTAAGTTGGTATTGGTTTAAACCAGAAGATGAGAAAAAAACTAATAAAAAAATGTATAAAAAAATTGGTTATGTTAAATATATAAAAGAGTTGGATTGGTTTGTTGGTTCAGGGGAATACGTAGATGATTTCGAAAATGAGATAAAAG
Source organism: Maribacter sp. (assembly GCA_049645725.1). Lineage (GTDB taxonomy): Bacteria > Bacteroidota > Bacteroidia > Flavobacteriales > Flavobacteriaceae > Maribacter. Next base: position 373 of record JBARUM010000656.1, on the reverse strand, counting down.
AAGCACTTATTAAAGAGATTCAAGAGATACGCTTTGGAAAAAATGGATATATTTTTATGCTTCAATTTGATGGATTATGCTTAACTAATGGGAATAAAGATTTAATAGGAAAAAATCAATGTGACCATGAAGGGAAAGACAAAAAATCAACATTTGATAAAATTCAAAAAGTTGCTCTAAGTGGTGGGGGTTATGTGGAATATGATAATATTAAGAATCCAATAACAAAGTTACCAGAAAAGAAAATATCTTATGTCACAACCATGAATGAATGGAAATGGCAAATTGGAGCTGGTGCATATTTAAATGATATAGAAAAAACCTTAATGCAAAAAGAGACAGAGTTTAAGGAAAAAGTTTACAGTTCAATCAT
>JBARUM010000655.1:0-8764 GCA_049645725.1 Maribacter sp. | reverse complement strand
CTAATACCGCAGTGGTCATGGCATCGCTTTTATTGTTCGTAGTGGATTTTATTGCCGTTTTTGTCTCGGATATTTTTTATGAGCTATGAGGGATACAAAAGAAAAAATAGCGAAAGGGGATACCATTTCTAACGGGAAAGATATAGTCATAAAAATCAGGAACCTACGTAAAAGTTTTGGTGAGAACCGTGTCCTAAATGGATTTAATATGACCTTGCACAAAGGAGAAAATCTAGTAGTCATGGGGAAATCAGGTTCCGGCAAGTCGGTCATGATCAAATGTCTGGTGGGATTGATTACCACAGACAGTGGTTATGTGGAAGTTCTGGGTAAGGAAATCAACACGTTGGACCAACAGCATCTTGACGAACTCCGTTCCGATATAGGATTCCTATTTCAAGGTAGTGCGCTGTACGATTCGATGACCGTACGCGAAAATCTAGAATTTCCCATCCGCAGGCACAAAGAAAAGCTGGGCGTTATAGATGATACCGAACCCCTTGTGCTAGAAGCATTGGAGAATGTAGGCCTTGGGCATACCATGGATCTGATGCCCGCCGAACTATCCGGCGGTATGAAACGGCGCGTAGCATTGGCTCGTACGCTCATACTAAAACCTAAAGTGATTTTATACGATGAACCCACTAGCGGTCTTGATCCTATAACATCAAAAGAAATTATTGAACTTATGCGCTCCGTACAAAAAAAATATGGCACCTCATCCTTAATCATTACCCACGATGTGGATTGTGCCCGGGTCATTTCTGAACGAATGATTTTATTAGTGGACGGCATCAATTATGCCGAAGGCAGCTATTCGGAACTCTCGGCATCGACCGACCCAAAAGTGGAAGCATTTTTTAAAAAATAACGTGATGGCAAAGACAGCATTGGAAAATTTGAAATTGGGGATTTTTATAGTCCTGGGAACGTTACTATTACTTGTAGCCGCATATTTGATCGGGAACCGGCAAAATATGTTCGGTAAGACCTTCCCTATAACAGCCGTATTCAAAAACGCCAACGGACTCCAAAACGGGAACAATGTTCGTTTTTCGGGCATAAATGTCGGTACGGTCAATAAAATCGAGATGGTTAACGACACCACTATAAGAGTGCATATGATTATTGCCGATAAAATGCAGGAACACATTAAAAAAGATGCCATAGCCGCTATTGGCTCTGATGGATTGGTAGGAAGCATGCTCATCAATATAATTCCAGGGGAAGGAAGCACCGAACTGATTAGGTCGGGAGACGAATTGCAATCGTACAGTAAAGTAGCGACTCAGGACATGATGACTACTTTGAATACCACTAATGAGAATGCAGCCTTGTTAACGGAAGATTTGTTAAAAGTGACCCAATCATTGATTAAGGGGAAAGGCACTTTGGGCAGATTACTTAACGATACCACTATAGGCAGGGATCTGCAACGGACGATTACCAATTTAAAATATACGAGCAATCAAGCGAATTCCGCTATTTCCGAACTGAATACGATAATCGGAAAAATGGATTTTAAAGAAAGTGCCGCCGGTGTATTGCTCAGTGATTCGGAATCTGCCGAGAAAATGCGTGGCATCCTCGAAAACCTGGAGACCTCCAGTAAGGAAATCAATAAAATGACACAAGATTTGAATACCGTCGTGGGCAGTATCAAAAATGAAAATGGTCTAGTTAACTACGTTTCCAATGATACTACATTGGTTAAACAACTGGAAAATACCATGCAGAATATTGAACAAGGAACGGGGCGTTTTAATGAAAACATGGAAGCCCTAAAGCATAACTTTTTAACGAGGGGCTATTTTAGGAAGCAGGAAAAACAAAAAAGAAAAGAGGCAAAGAAAAAGGAGTGACCCGTTCAACTTGAATTCAGACCGAACTTTTCAAAATTACATTTGTATTTCCTTAAGAGTAAAATCCCTAAAAGGGTCAAGACCAACATCTACCAGTAGTGTCCCAGAGCTCCAGGGCCAATGATAGGATGTAAGAGTAGTGCTTCGACCTGTCCCATCCCCATCCCGCATTTCGAAATCCATCCTTGAAAATATACTTTCTACAAAGGTATGTTGCCACGGCCACCATTGCTTTGGACACCAGTAAGATAGGCTTGTAATTCTCGCCTAAGAAGGTAAACGCGATTTGAAAAGGTCATGAAAGCAGCACTATCCAACCAAAATAAATACGTAGTGAAAAAGTATTCTTCATAATGTTCATTGGTTTCTTCTATCCATCTTTTTAAACCACAAGGCAAGCAACAACATCATGACGGGAGCCGTAATGGTCCATGGAATGGCCAAAAGCAACAAACGCTCTGAAAACTCCGGATAGAAATACACGAATGCTATCAAAGGAGTGACCAGGACATTCGCTAAAAACGCTAAGCGTACCCATTTGTCAAATCCCTCTTTTTTAAAGAGTGGTAATACAAAAACCGAAGCTAAGCCCATGCAGATGTAGCCTATGGCGTCATAATCCCAGAACATGGAGTGTGGGGTCTGTTTCAGGACTTCAATACCGTCAGTTGTTCCCTTTAAGGTCATGGGTATGACCGTTGCCAATTGCACGACGTAGTTGGCCGTCACGAATATGGCATAGATGACCGTAAAAATCAATGCGGCATGACTCCAGAATTTTCTATTATCCGGTGTTATATAATGCAGCGCCAATATTTCAAGAACAAAAGGAATGACAATACAGAGTGAGAACCCATAGATGAAAATTTCATCATAAGGATATACCAGCATTCCTAGAAGTTGTAAGGTTTGAGCTATCACAAACAAGACATTTGCGCTAAATGCCAAAATACCTGCCCAAAATCCAATCCTGTAAAATGATGTATTCATAGCTTATCCGTGTTTACTGGGTGACTGTTTTGACATTATACTCCAAATCCTTAAGACGAAATTTTCCATACACAAATTCCCCGTCGGGATAATGCCAAACTGCCTCGCCATAAGTGGGTATGTTATATCCGTTTATATTTTTATAGGCCTTCACCGGTGTCGAAAAGGGAAAAGCCTTCATTTCTGAAATGGAGTATCGGTCATGGGAAATAAAATTGATCAACTGACCCGTTTCGTTAAAATACAGTATCGCAGAAATGACTGTATTGCCATTTGCAAATATCGCCTTTACTGATAGGTCATCTATAACCTCCCAAGTGATACGATTATCAACAAGCGCAGCAGGGGCGAATAGACAGAGGTCGTTGAAAAAGGTGACGGTTTCGGTTGGATATAGCTCGGGGCTATCCTCATGCACCACGGTAAGTATGGAGAGCACCTTAACATCCATGCTTGCATTTCCTTTTTTGTAGGCATGATACCCGTGGGTGGGCAAGCCTTTGATTTTGGCCTTCATAAAAAACAATCGCGTTGGCGATTCAAAAAAGTTATACTGCTCCGAAGTGAATTTGAACCAATCCTTACCCTTCTCCCGCATTTCTCCATCAAAGATTATTTTAAAGTTCTGTACTTTTGGTTTGCCTACCACATCAACATAATTAAGATACCTTTGGACCATAAGAGGCAAATTTTCGAGGTCTTTTTTGCTTATTTGCGAACTTGAAATTGAGGTAGCGACCATGCCCGATCGTACATCAGAAATAAACTTGTTCTCAAAACGTAGAGTTGAAAAAGCAATAATAACTGCGATAAGGATTATCACGTTTGCTATAGTACCATATTTAGCATCGTGCCAAAACATAAAAATCACGATTTGCGATAAAACAACTGCAATGATGCCGAACATCGGCCAGGTTTGATTCTTCATCCAAAATAAAACGACCGATATGATAAAAAGTAGACCGTTCAAAAGCCAAAGTAATCCCATAGGTTTTGAGATTTCTTTGCTGAACCGGGCCATATTCCCAAAATCAAAGGCTTTGGCAAAACCCATAAAGTGGATCAGGCCGTGGACAACCAATAAGAGCGTTAGTACTATTCTCATATTTTTAGATAATAAAAATTAGGCTCACTTTCTTGGAGCATTTCTAGAATACTTTAGCAATTCCAGCTGCAACGGAAACATAGTTCAAATCAACATTTGTAGTAGTGGTTCCTATTTCAATATCCCGAGAAAGTGCCCGATACCCGACTTGGGGACGTAAATTCCAGTTGCTACCTAAATCAAAGTTCAACCCTGCACCAAATTCCCATCCGATTCCGTGACCTGAATCAGCGGTAATATCTCCGGCACCGTTCTCCACTTCAATGTGGTTATAGATTCCTCCAATCCTAATCAGATAGGATAGATTTTCAGACATACCTAGGGGGTGTATGAACTGGAGTCCAAAAGTGTATCCGGTCTCATCAAAATCGGTATCGCCTTCTCCGGCAAAAGAGGTATCGTCAGTATTAAAGGTATTGTATCCCCAGCCGACATAGGCACCTAGATGTTCCATAAAGCGGTAACCTACTACTGCTTCAAAACCGAAGCCTGTTTTTAGCTCTGCATCTTCAAAATCTTGGGTTGCGAAATTTACTCCAGGTCGTAATTCTACAAACCAGTTGTCTTGTGCCGATAACGTGTTAAAAGTTATTAGACTTGCTAGAATTAAGGCGTGCTTTTTTAAAGTTTTCATGGTATTTCTATTTAAAGACCAATGCTCAAAAGTAGACTCCAATCGCTTCTCCCAAAATGACCTACGTCACCTATACATATTTGTATATATGACATCTACGCAGTTAATCTATTTCGCACTATCAAAAAGTAGTAATATGCCCATTAAAAATGTAATGGTAATTACAATAATAATGATGCCAAGGACCCATCTTTCCATCTTCACAAGGGGTTTTGAGGTTTTCCTATTTTTCATTTTCCAATTTAGAGTTTTGATTCCTGTCCAATAAAATTGGATTTAACCGCTCAAAAATTTGTTCTGTAAAATGAGGTATATCCTTAATTATGGACTCTCCCGTAATGGCATCCACGTTCTCCATCTTATAATCGCCGTCCCCAGAGGTGGTCAGTACTACCATTTTTTTAGCTTCGTTTTTACTTCGTTCAATGAATACTTTGACTTCAACAGGGGGCTTCCAGTTTTCCCACGTATGTAATACTAAAAGTGCATTAAAATCATCAGGATCAATTTGTTCGAGATCTTTAATATCAATAACCTTAATGAAGATAGCTTCCGATTTGTAATGATTTACCACGGCATTGGTAATACTATCTTTAAAATCGCTGCCTTGAGTTGCAATCAACAACTTCTTTTCCGTGTTGTTGGAATTCACTTCGTAGGGCTCGACGACATCCATAGAGTATTGGTATTGGTATTGGTACCAAATAAGGAACAGAAAAAAAATGGCCGTTACCCCTAAGAATATATATAACATTTTTTTAAAACCTTTCATGTCGTTTGTTTTGTATGGGTTTGCATGTGGTGTTTCAACAAGACCTCTAGGTCCTCTAAATATTCTTCAAGTGTTTTCTTATTCAAATCAGGATGTTTGTTAGACGGAATAGTCATCGGGTTCTCATCCAAAAACCGATAGAGTTCGGGGTAATCTGTCTCTATTTTGTTGGTCAGGGTAGTAATTTCCGATAAAATTTGACGTTCTTCTTTCATAACACCCGTTTTAAGAATCAATAATTCTTGCTAGTTTTTCGCTGTCGATAATATATTCGGTTATTTTGAAAACTTCCTTTCGGTTCTTACGAAACATCTTTAAGAAAGTGCTCAGTTCATCTTCTAAATGTTCGTGTTCGGTTTTGATAATTCCTGCATTGCGTTCATTAGGATCTTCAACCAGATAGCCTAAATGAATGCGGTGTTTAATTACCTTTTCCAAAATATCCTTACTACGGCCGTTCAACTCTAATAATTCTTTTTTCAGTTCTTTTACTAGTACCAGATTTTCCGCCTTGGTAATCCAGATGAAATATTTGTCGATCAAGCGATGTAAAAATCGTAGGTCGTCCCGGTAAAATTCCATATCGGATTTCCAGTGTTGGGTAATTACATAGAGTTCGTCCCAAGGGCCATCTTTTAAAAATTCTGTTTCCTGACTGTATTCCCTATTGCTCATCATAAACTTTTTAAGAGTTACTACGTATAAATGTAATGGACGGACATTCCATATAAAATGACCAAGGTCATTATCGAAATTATGATTTTGGTCATATTTTCTTTCCTGGCATATACCTAGTTTCATAGTTATAATCTATGAATATCAACTGATGAAAACCATACTATATGCCACTGACTATTCCAAAAATTCGGTTGCGGCCTTGGAGTTTGCCCATCATTTAGCAATAAAACTGAATTCAAAGTTGACAGTTTTACATGTTTTTGATGTGCCCATATCATTGGCTAGTCCAGTCTCGATCAGCTATATGAAAAAGGAAAAAAGATTGTTTGTGGAACATAGGGCAAAGTTGAAGGCATTTTGCAAAGAACATTTGGGAGATTCGCATAATGGAAAAGGAATAAGTTTTCTTGTTGATGAAAATGGTTCCGTACCGGATAGCATCATGGATAAGGCCTTAAAATTTGATGTGGATTTGATTGTTGTAGGTACAAAAGGAAAAAGTCCCGTTAAAGAATTTTTCTTGGGTAGTACACCTAAAGCCCTGATAGGAAAATCATCCTGTCCGGTGTTAGCGGTTCCTGAAAAATATGATGAATTAGCACTAAGGAGAATAGTTTATGCTACAGATTTTGAGCAAGCAGATCTTTTTGCGATTAATAGGCTAGTTGCCATAGCCAAAAAATTCGATGCTGAAATCAGGGTGGTTCATATTACCAAGCAAAAGGAGTATGCTGGCGAAGACCAAATGGAATGGTTCAAAGATATGCTTCGCGAAAAAGTGGACTATGCTAAACTGGAATTCGATTTACTTTTTTCGGATGAAATATTCAAAGAATTAGTTTGGTATTTAGAAGATTCCGAAGCCGATATGCTGGCCATGCTGGAGCGAAAGGAAAGTAGTTTTTATCAAAGATACCTTCAAACTGATATGGTTAAGAAAATGGTACGGAACATCAATGTACCCCTGCTCAGTTTTAACGTAGGTGGACTTTAGGGATTAACACTTTAACTTCCAAGCAAACTTTTTAAATCCTACGACCCGTAGGTTTGTATCCTTTCAATTCAAATTTCTTTTAAGGTTAATTTATGGAGTTACTTGCTCCTTTACACTTAAGGTCCATCCTGTAGGATAATTTCTGTACGCATGATTTTTTCAAGTTCCGTTTAATGAAGAATTTTTTTACCAAATTCTCGAAAGCTATTTTCTTTTAATAAAAACAATAACATCTCCCCTATTATAGGTTAAAAGGAAAAAGGATCAAATTTAACAGAAATTGTAAAAATTAAATTTTTATTAAAATTATGATTATCAATGTTTTACGATGTTTTTTGAATTTTGCAAACCTGTAAATTGTTAAATATGACATAAAATAGTACCTTTTTATGCATAGTACTGTAACAAATTAATTCATGCGTCGTCTTAGAGATGTAGTGCAATTAAAAAACAACTTTTAAAAACAAAATATCATGAAAGCATCAATCACAAAAACAGCAACAGAAACAAGAACAGGTCAGTACTTTTCAACGCTTAGTGGAAGCAAAAGGGCCCAATGGGCCCAGTACAGGAACTTTAATCGCTAATCACGACTTAAACAAAACATCAATCATTTTAAAACATCAATCATGAAAATTTTCATCAATCAATCACCAACAAAATCTAGAAGGTTCACATTCTTAACCAATTTCAAGAATAGTAAAAGAATCAGTTGGGCAGAATCGAGACACTACCTTCACTAATAAGCTAAACTTGACAATCAAAGGGTATAAAATTTAATCAAAGTTTACCCCTCTTTTTTTCATCCAACCTTTTAGACAATCTTAACTAACAAAAAGATAAATGAAAGCACCATTTAGACATATGAGAATTGCAAATTAAAACCTTAAGACAATGAAAAAATATGTACCTATACTGATTACGGTCATACTTATCAGCAGTTGTTTTCAACAAAAAGCTAAGGAAGTTGGAAAGGAAGGAACGTATAGCGGCATTTTCAGTCATGGTAATTTTTCGGATGCCATAGCCATCGAAATCAAAAAAGATTCCACAGACTTCAAGGTATTCTTTACCAGTTTGGAACAAAATGCATTTAAGATACCGGCAAAAAATGTTAAAACAAACGGTGATTCCATCTGTTTTCTATTGCAAAGCGACCGCTATGCCTATAACTTCAAAAACAAATGGACCAATAATTATGATGGACTATCCGGTTCATTGGAAGTGGATACGTTAATTACAACCTATACATTACAAAGAGGGGTTAATAACAAAGAAGATGTAAAAGCCGAAGAAATCGTATTTCAATCAAACGGACTGAAAATCAGTGGAACCATACGGAAATCATCCAAATCCAATTCAAATGCCATCGTATTTCTCACTTCTTCTGGTGGTGGTGATCGAAGCGGGTCAAGAGCGGAAGCCATTTATTTTGCCGATAAAGGATATGTTACTTTTCATTATGACAAACGTGGTACTGGTATCTCCGAAGGAGATTGGCAGTCAGCGACCATGGAAGAATTAGTTTCGGATGACATAAATGCCATAAATTATTTTTCGGAACAAACGGGAATGCCCCTATCAAAAATTGGTATAAAGGGAAGTAGTCAAGGCGCAACCAAAGTACCCTTTATTCTGAACGAGTTGCCAAAACTGAAGTATGGTATTGCGGTCAGTTGCCCAGGCAGTACTTTATTGGAGAGCGACCTAAACGCATGGAAAAACAATA
>JBARUM010000654.1:0-6092 GCA_049645725.1 Maribacter sp. | reverse complement strand
GCCTTAAGAAAGAAGTAGTTAGGATACAAGTTAGCCATCTATTCGAATAATATCCGTCTGGTTCGTCCAAAAAAGATATTCCATCCAGATGACCAAGGTATTTAAAGTAATAATCATAATTGGTCCTTCTAGCACTTACCCGCTCCTGAAGCACTTGCATTTGGCCTCGCCCAATACCTGCAAGAACGTTGCTCAACCTGTAATTATATCCAATCTCGGAGTGCTGGTAGTGCGCTGCAGGGTCCCTTGACTGTGTAGCTAAATGAATAGCCTTAACCACATACTCCTTTTTGCTTGAAACAAGTGCCCCACCACCTGAGGTTGTAATTATTTTGTTACCATTAAATGATAATATTCCTATAGCTCCAAAAGTACCACATTTTTGTCCTTTGTACTTGCTTCCCATGGCTTCGGCACTATCCTCCAAAACCGGAATGTCATATTTATCCGCTACCGTTTGGATTGCGTTTACATCATAGGGCATACCATATAAATGCACGGCCACGATTGCTTTGGGTTTCTTATGTTTTTCAATTATCTCCTTAATTGCTATTTCTAGTAATTTCGAAGACATATTCCAAGTCTTTGATTCGCTATCAATAAAAACAGGTTTTGCCCCTAAATAGGTAATAGGATTTGCTGAGGCCGAAAATGTAAAACTCTGGCATAACACTTCATCTCCCGCCTCTACGCCCAATATTTGCAGCCCCAAATGAATTGCACTGGTACCGGAACTAAGAGCTCCAACATACACATCATCCTCTAAAAAATTCTTGATATCGTTTTCGAAACCAGTGACATTAGGACCCAAAGGAGCGATCCAATTGGTATCAAATGCTTCTTTAACAAAATGTTGTTCTTCACCTCCCATGTGAGGTGAGGAAAGCCAAATCTTATCGGTTGTTATTGTTTCCAAATTAAAGTAGGTATTATCATTAAAGCTATCAGGGAAAATTTTCAAATATTATGATTCAAAGAAAATAAACCCTAAACATAAATATAGACTAATCTTAGGTTGCAAACTTAATCGTTATTACCGTTCTAACAGATTTTTGAATCTTTATTTCGCTAAAATTGTTTAAAAATCCGTTGTAACTAAATTGTATTCCGATAAGAAGCTGTAGAAATTCGAAATACTAATCCAAGAATGGAAATATTCAAATTTCATCATCTAACCTTATGTACATTTTCAATAATCTCTTTACAAGATAACATTTACGGTGTAACACATACACTATATAGGAAAACTTCAAAGGTCAAATGAGATTCTATGATTTTTCAAATAATATCATCGAAAAAACATTCCATAAAATTAGCTAATAGTACACCATTAAAAATGTACAACGATACAATTATAATAAATTGACTTTTTATTGGTTTATAACTATATAAAATCAAAATTTTTGTGCATTGACCAGACTTCTGGTAAGTTTTTGGCAGACCCAATTGTAGACTAGCGGATTTTAGACTTTTGATTTCAAATTTGCTCATTATTGATAATTCCATTTTGAAAATACTATGAATTTTTCTATTCGAAATGGCAATTTTGAAGTATGGATTCCAACCAATTAATATATAATCAATGAAAGTATGATCAGCGGAAAATTTATGTTGGACCCGTCTGTAATATTATTTCTAAATCATCAAAATGATCGTAATCTTAAATCCAAATGTTACTTTCATAATGAATACGATATGTATACGATATGTATACGATAAAAACCAACATTAAACTTAAGAACTAGGTAAACCTACTCTTTAACGATTAAATAATATAGAATAAATTATCTTTGGAACTTTTGCACCGGACTTAAATAAAACCCAATGAAAAAAATTACAAATATTTGCTGTATTGGCGCCGGTTACGTTGGCGGACCTACGATGTCAGTAATAGCAAGTCAATGCCCAGAAATTAAAGTTACCGTAGTAGATATTAATCAAAGTCGTATTGATAGTTGGAACGATGAGGATTTAAACCAATTACCTATCTATGAGCCTGGCTTAAAGGAGATTGTGGAAAAAACCAGAAATAAAAATTTATTTTTCTCAACAGAGGTGGACAAAGCTATAGACGAGGCCCAAATTGTCTTCATATCAGTAAATACACCTACCAAAACATATGGTAAGGGTAAAGGACAGGCAGCAGACTTAAAATTTGTAGAACTATGTGCGCGTAATATTGCCAAAGTAGCAAAAGATGATAAAATTGTAGTTGAGAAATCCACTTTGCCGGTGCGTACGGCCAGTGCCATAAAAAGTATTTTAAGCAATACCGGAAACAAGGTCAACTTCGAGATATTATCAAATCCAGAGTTTTTGGCAGAAGGAACAGCAATAGATGACCTTTTAAAAGCGGATCGTGTTCTTATAGGTGGGGATGACACCCCAAGCGGTAAAGAAGCAAAGAATATTCTTAGTTCCGTGTATGAACATTGGCTACCCAAAGAACGCATTTTGCAAACGAATGTTTGGTCTTCAGAATTATCAAAATTGGTAGCAAATGCATTCCTTGCGCAACGTGTTTCTTCCATAAATGCCATCTCAGTACTCTGTGAGGTTACTGATGCCAATGTGGCCGAGGTTTCTAGGGCAATTGGTACCGATAGCAGAATAGGACCAAAATTTTTGAATGCTTCGGTTGGTTTTGGGGGGTCTTGTTTCCAGAAAGATATCTTAAACCTCGTTTATATTTCAAGAAGTTTTGGACTTCAAGAGGTGGCAGATTATTGGGAGCAGGTTATTATAATGAACGATTATCAAAAGCGAAGGTTCGCGGAAAATATCATTTCCTCGCTTTACAATACGGTATCCGGAAAAAAAATCGTTATTTATGGTTGGGCCTTTAAAAAAGACACCAATGATACTAGAGAATCAGCTGCAATTTATGTTGCTGACGCACTTTTAGAGGAAAAAGCAGAAATTGTAGTTTATGATCCCAAGGTACCAGCTGAAAAAGTGTATTCAGATTTGGATTATTTAGGAACACGTTCATCTGAGGAAAACAAACAGCTGCTTACCGTTACCAATGACCCCATAGAAGCTGCAAAAGACGCTCATGCCATTGCTATTTTAACGGAATGGGACGAGTTTAAGAACTATGATTGGGATTACATCTATAATATCATGTTAAAACCGGCTTTCATCTTTGATGGCCGTAGGCTAATGAATCATGAAATGATGGAAGAAAAAGGCTTTAAATATTATAAAATAGGTCAATCATGAAGATTTTAGTGACCGGTGCAGCTGGCTTTATAGGATACCATTTATGTGAGATACTTCTAAAACAAGGTATGAATGTTATTGGACTGGATAATATTAACGATTATTACCCTCCTTCGCTCAAGTTTGACAGACTAAAAGAACTGGGTATATCACAGACGGTAGCAGAGCCATATAATAAAAAGGCCGAGAGTAGTATTTGGCAGGATAAATTTACTTTTGTTCGCTTAGACCTAGAAGACCGAGAGATACTACCGGAGCTTTTTAAGAAGGAAAAAATTGATGTCGTATGTAACTTAGCCGCACAGGCAGGAGTACGCTACAGTTTAGAAAATCCTGCAGCCTATATTGATAGTAACGTTGTCGGTTTTTTAAATTTGTTAGAGTGCTGCCGTCATTATCAGATTAAACATTTGGTCTATGCCAGTAGTTCAAGTGTATACGGTCTAAACGAAAAAATACCCTTTTCCACAAAGGACAATGTTGACCATCCGATAAGTTTGTATGCCGCTACTAAAAAGAGCAATGAGTTAATGGCTCATACTTACAGTCATTTATACGATATTCCAACAACAGGCTTGCGTTTCTTCACGGTTTACGGACCTTGGGGAAGGCCGGATATGGCCATGTTCCTCTTTACAGATGCTATTTTAAAAGGGAAACCTATCAAAGTCTTCAACCAAGGGAAAATGGAAAGGGACTTCACCTATATAGACGATATTGTAGAGGGGGTACAGCGTATATTGCTTAAACCTACTCATGATAGAGATTTATACAAAATATACAATATTGGTAACAATGATGCTGTAAAATTATTGGATTTTATAGAGGCTATAGAGCAGCATACAGGTAAGACTGCCAAAAAAGAAATGATGCCTATGCAGCCAGGGGACGTATATCGTACCTGGGCGGATGCGGAGGCTTTGATGCGGGATTACGAATATTCTCCAACGACCAAAATGACCGATGGTGTAAAATCATTTGTTACCTGGTACAAAGGTTACTACGTATAACCTTATTACAGTTAAGGTAACAGCTTCTGAGTTAATTTTTTAGAATAATTCAACTAAGTACCTCTCAAAGTATTATTATACTTTTCAACTCCATAGACTTTGCGGTATTCCTTCCAATAGTTTTCGTGCTCTATTGGTTCGTTACACAAAGAAATCTCAGGGTACAGAACGCCCTTGTTGCGCTTTCCAGTTATTTTTTTTACGGCTGGTGGGACTGGCGGTTTCTTTCACTTATACTATTTAGTACGGCAGTGGACTATACCATTGGAATACTTCTACAAAAGGAAAAACTGTATTCAAAAAGAAAAATCCTGTTATGGATCAGTATAGCGGTCAATCTCGGGTTCTTGGGCTTTTTTAAGTACTATAACTTTTTCTTGGACAACTTTGTTTCGGCCTTTTCCTTTTTCGGTAAGGAAATCAACTCGAGCTCATTGAATATAATCCTTCCGGTAGGAATCAGTTTCTATACCTTCCAGACATTGAGCTACACCATAGACGTGTACCGGAAAAACCTGGAGCCTACCAGGGATTTTATTGCCTTTGCCGCCTTTGTGAGCTTCTTCCCGCAGCTGGTGGCGGGCCCCATTGAAAGGGCAACAAATTTACTGCCCCAGTTCTACAAGAAAAGGAAATTCGATTATAGTGCAGCAGTGGACGGCCTTAGACAGATACTCTGGGGGCTTTTCAAAAAAATTGTCATTGCTGACAACTGTGCCGAATATGCCAATTTAATCTTTAACGGTTCCGAGGATTATTCGGGCAGTACACTCGTACTGGGAGCTCTTTTCTTCACCTTTCAGATATATGGCGATTTTTCTGGTTATTCGGATATTGCCATTGGAACCTCTAGGCTGTTCGGCTTTAATCTTATGAAGAATTTTGCCTTCCCGTATTTCTCAAGGGATATTGCCGAGTTCTGGCGTAGATGGCACATTTCTCTCTCCACTTGGTTCAGGGATTATCTATATATACCCCTTGGTGGCAGCAGGGGCGGTAAATGGATGAAGGTAAGAAACACCTTCGTCATCTTTGTGGTAAGCGGTTTCTGGCACGGTGCCAACTGGACCTTTATCATCTGGGGCTTTTTGAACGCCCTATATTTCCTTCCTCTATTGTTATTAAACAGGAACCGACAGAATCTGGACGGTATTGCGCAGAACAGAATACTTCCAGGAATTAGGGAGTCGATAAAAATATTGACAACCTTTCTACTTACCGTCTTGGCCTGGATTTTTTTCAGGGCGGAGAACGTGTCACATGCCTTTAGCTATTTAGCCGGTATTTTCAACTCTTCCCTAGTTTCAGAACCGGAGGTATTTCCTATAATGGTCATTTCCTTAATCATGGTTTTCGTAGCCGTCGAATGGTTGCAGCGTAACAAGGAACACGGTCTAGAAATAAGTCAAAACAGGCTTATGCGTTCAAGGCCATTTAGATGGGCATTGTACTCTGGTATCATCATAGCAATATTTGCATTTGGAGGCTCGCAACAACAATTTATTTACTTTCAATTTTAGTTAATTATGAAAAAATTTATAAAAAATATTATTTTTTTTTTAGTTATCCTTTTTATCCTTGGAGAAATAATATCAAGATTTCTACATCTATCTTCTGATATTCCAAGAAGAACTATTGACGAAAATGGCATCCAAAAATACATACCCAATCAAGCTGGATTTTGGGTAGGCGGAACACATGAATGGAAAATCAATAAACTCGGCTGGCCTGGTGAATTGCCCGAAAGCTATGATAATTTGATAACAATAGTTGGCGATTCTTTTATTGAAAATTTTATGAACCCAAATGAATGCCATCAATCTATTTTATTAAAAAATGAGCTTCCTAAATATAACTTTG
>JBARUM010000653.1:0-1905 GCA_049645725.1 Maribacter sp. | reverse complement strand
ATCTTATACAGCGTGCTGTTGAGCTCCTCTCTATTTTTTATGACAATTGATTCCCCTAGAATCGTGCTTAGAGATTTTCTAATCGTCATCACATCGCCATCCTTGTCAACCTTAAAATTAATACCTGAAATCTGGGTTTCCTTTTTTTCCAGAAGGGCTTGTACTAATGGTAAATCCGCAAAAACATACTTGTTGTCTAAATCGGCCTCAATAGCATAAACCCCTCCAATTACCATAGCTAATTGATTATATAGTGAACCTGTCCCCATTTGCTGGGATATGGAGCCGTTTCCTGGTTTTACGGCATATATCTGTAACGGACTTCTAAATTGATTAATAGTTACCCCAAGAATGTTTGCAATACCTATTCCTGATACTACTTGTTGTTCATTTATAGTCCAATCTCCTAAATACAATATACTATCCACTTGAACGACCTTTACGTAATTGGAATCGACACCTTTTATATAGGCCAGATGGTTTTTACCTCTATGTTCTAAATACACTTTTTCCTCTATTTCCTTGGAGTAAGAGGCCAAGCCGTCTACTTGGTTTAGTCTTTTCTCCTGCTCAAGAGTTATTTCGAAGAATTTTCCTATTGCCGGAAGTGCTTTAAGCTCGGGGTCAAAAGAATTAGTAAAAGAAAGGCTAAAGGTCTTTAGTCCGGCAAAACCTGAAAGCACTATAAACAAGGCAGACGATCCAATAACGATTACTAAAAAAGTAATGAAATTTATAATATTTACCGCATTCTGGCTGCTTTTAGAACGTACATATCTTTTGGCGATATAGAGCGGAAAATTCAAAGTTTAAGACTTTTTACGTTTGGGGAGTAAATCCCTGTTTTCAATGGGATTTTCCTCTCTTTTCAAAGAGCTTTCTATTTTTTCGATATAGTCTAAGGAATCATCTAAAAAGAAAAGTAATTCTGGCACTCTTCGCAATTGGTTTCTGGTACGTTGGGACAGCTCATGTTTTATTAAAGGTTGGTTGGATTTTATACCCTCCATAAGTTCTTTTGCCTTGTCGTTTGGAAATATACTCAAGTACACTTTTGCAATGGACAGATCGGTAGTAACAGATACTTTTGAAACAGAAATAAGCGTACCCTTTAAACCGCCTTCTATTGCCGCCTTTTGGAGGATATCAACAATATCCCTTTGTATTACTCCGCCTATTTTTCGTTGTCTTTGCGTTTCCATACTGCAAAAATACGTAGAATAATGTATCTTGGAATGATATGTCACATACATTGAAATAATCTAGGCATGAAAAAAATTGAGCACTTGGGAATTGCTGTTAAAAACATGGGGACATCCAATCTTTTGTTCGAAAAACTTTTAGGTGTAGCTCCCTATAAACAGGAGGAAGTTACCTCCGAAGGTGTTAAAACTTCTTTTTTTATGAGCGGCCCAAATAAAATAGAACTGCTGGAATCAATAGATAGTGATGGCCCTATTGCAAAGTTTTTGGAGAAGAAAGGGGAAGGTATTCATCATGTGGCATTTGAAGTAGAGGATATTGTGGCAGAGATCGAACGTCTTAAGGGAGAAGGTTTTACTTTTATTAACGAAACACCTAAACGGGGAGCGGATAATAAATTAGTGACTTTTGTACATCCTAGGACGGCAAATGGAGTGCTCATTGAGCTTTGTCAAGAAGCTCCACCCCTAAATCCCCTTCCCAAAGAAGGGGGGACTTGAGCATATGGTTAATAAAACCTTGTGCCGATTAAAAATAAATAGTAATATTGCATCCGCAATTTGCGGGTCCTATAGCTCAGCTGGTTAGAGCACCTGACTCATAATCAGGGGGTCCCTGGTTCGAGCCCAGGTGGGACCACTTAACAATCAAGCAGTTACAGTAAGTTGTAGCTGCTTTTTTCTTTTTACAGCGTGCTTTCAG
>JBARUM010000652.1:0-3326 GCA_049645725.1 Maribacter sp. | reverse complement strand
CAACAGAAGTATACGTTAAGCGGAACGATTACTGAGGAGAATAGTAACGAAACGCTCATAGGTGTTACTGTAGCCTTTCCAGAACTAAGAACCGGAGTTACTACGAACGAATACGGTTTTTACTCCATTACACTGCCAGAAGGAGAATACCAAATCATAGTTAGCTACCTTGGCTTCAAGGATATAATTCGAAATATACCTTTGGACAAGAACATTAAAATAGATTTTAAATTAATAGAAGAAGCTGAACAGTTACAAGAAGTTGTGGTCTCTGAGAATGTGGAAAAATTGGACATTCGAAAACCACAGATGAGTGTAAATTCACTATCGGTAGAAACCATAAAAAAAATTCCTGTTATTCTTGGCGAAGCCGATATAATTAAATCCATTTTGCTGTTACCAGGGGTGACAAATGCCGGGGAGGGTGCATCTGGTTTCAATGTACGCGGCGGGGCCGTTGACCAAAACCTTATTCTCTTAGATGAGGCTATTATTTTTAATTCCTCCCACCTTTTTGGCTTCTTTTCGGTTTTTAATCCGGACGCCATTAAAGATATCAAACTTTATAAAGGTGGTATACCTGCCCGTTATGGCGGTCGAGTATCTTCCGTTTTGGATATTTTTCAGAAAGAGGGAAATAGTAAGGAGTTTAAGGTAAATGGTGGTATTGGTGCGGTGGCGAGTAGACTTTTAATAGAAGGTCCTATAAAAAAAGATAAGGCAGCATTCCTAATTGGTGGCAGGGCATCCTATGCCCATTTATTCTTACCGTTATTCGATGTGGATAACACTGCTTACTTTTTTGATTTGAACACCAAGTTAAATTATAAGTTGAATTCCAACAATAATATCTTCTTATCAGGCTATTTTGGACGTGATGTTTTTGGAATAAGTGATTCCTTTGTGAACACGTACGGAAATACGGTAGCAAACTTTAGATGGAACCATTTATTCTCCGATAAGTTATTTTCTAACCTATCACTAATCTATTCCGATTACTACTACGGACTCAAATTGGACTTTGTAGGTTTTAACTGGAATTCTGGAATTCGAAATTTCAATGTCAAATATGATTTAAAACACTATTTGAACGATAAATTACAGGTAAACTACGGCTTAAATAATATTTACTATCAATTTAATCCTGGGAAAATTGAACCTAGCAATGATGAATCTGGAATTATAGAGGAACAGCTTACGCAAAAATACGCCAATGAGTTTGCCGCCTATATTGATGTGGAGCATAGGGTTACGGAAGACCTAAGTTTAGGATACGGACTGCGTTTTAGTAATTTCATAAGACTCGGTCAAGATGAACTTAACGTTTATCAAAATGATAATCCTGTTTTATTTGACCCACTTCTTTCAATCTATCAAGAAGCTGAACCCATAGCTATAATAAATCCGGGTAGAGGTGGTAAACTCGCAACATTCAATAATTTTGAACCAAGAGTTTCTCTGGCATATACCTTAAATTCTAAAAGTTCTATAAAAGCCAGTTATACTCGTTTGGCACAATACCTACATCTACTTTCCAATACCAGCTCCCCCACCCCATTAGATGTTTGGACACCAAGCGGACCTTTTATAAAACCGCAACTCTTAGACCAGTATGCACTTGGCTATTTTAGGGATATTAACAATGGTGAATATTCTATTGAATCTGAGGTTTTTTATAAGGATGTTCAGAATAGGATTGATTATATAGATGGGGCTACCCTAATAGCAAATGATGCCATAGAGCAAGTGGTACTTAATGGAGAAGCGAGAGCATATGGCTTAGAATTTCTTTTACGTAAGAATGAAGGCAGATTCCAAGGTTGGTTGGCATACACCTTGTCCAAATCTGAACAAAGGACTCCGGGAAGACAATCATTTGAAGATAATGGAATAAGTATAGAGACCGGAATAAACCAAGGACAGTGGTACAATACGCCATATGACAAAACGCACGACATTTCTGTATACGCCAGTTATGAACTCAATAAAAAATGGAGTTTTAACACCAACTTTGTATATCAAACCGGGCAGCCCACAAATTATCCTGTTGGGCAATTTGAATTTCAAGGTCTTACCGTTCCATTTTTTGGTTTAAGAAACCAAGAAAGATTACCGGACTACCATCGTATTGACCTATCCGCAACTTTAACACCAAGGAAAAATACCAATAGGAAAATTCAAGGAGAATGGGTTTTTAGTGTCTATAATTTATATAATAGACGAAACGCTGCCTCCATCAATTTTAGAAGAAATCAAGATACGGGGGCCAATGAAGCCGTAAGGACCTCCATTTTTGGAGTTGTACCCGCGGTTACGTATAACTTTAAATTTTAGCGGATGAAAAGATTATTTATTTTTATTGCTGCTCTTGGATGTTTTGCTTGTGAAGATGTTATAGAAATAGAAACGCCAGCTGAACCACCAAGACTAAGCGTGGATGGGATTATACGGGTCAAGGATAGCTCTACGTTCACCAATGTTCAGGTAAAAGTTAGTTTAACAAGTTCATTCTTTGAACCATTAGCAATGGCCAATATAGACCAGATAAAAATTACAAACATCGACGCCTCCTCTAATATGGGAAGTAACAGCATTGAACTCATTGAAGAGAATCCCGGTAGCGGTATTTATGAAAATATAGTGGCCAACAGTTTTTTGAAAGAAGGAAGGCTTGAGTTAACCATAAACTATGAGAATAATATATATGTAGCCCAAACACAGTTTGTACCTACCGTTCCTATTCAGCGCCTGGAACAGGGAACACAAACGTTATTTGGAGGAGATGAAATTGAAATTATCGTTGCCTTTGATGATGATGGCAGTCGAGACGATTTTTATATTTTTGATTTTGATTTTGATGCATTTCTAGTAACGGAGGACGAATTTTATCAGGGTGAGCGATTTGAGTTTTCCTATTTTTATGATAATGAGTTAAGTGCTGGGCAAGAAATTAATGTTAGTATTCTTGGTGCTGACCTAGGGTTCTATAATTATATGAATCAAATTATAGTGCAATCTGGAGGAGATCAAGGGCCTTTTCAGACACCTTCGGCAACTGTTAGAGGCAATATCATTAATGCCCGTATTATTAATAATATGGATGCTTCTGATAATTTTGGGCAATCAAATGATTTTGTCTTAGGTTATTTTGCGGTAGTTCAAGAATTTTCAAGAAGCATTACTATAGAATAAGCGCTATTTGACTAGCAAAGTAATTTCAAACGAAGTCGCTGATGATTAAACTATTATCTTTAGTGCGTGCCATACCTTTCCTTAAAAGACCGGCCTTATAACTATTTTTTAAGATAATGCGCATTTATGTTATT